>JBAVMB010000508.1:0-1858 GCA_049689615.1 Allostellaceae bacterium | reverse complement strand
GGGCCATGCTGCGCTTCTCCAGCGCGATCGTGGCCTGCAAAACTTCGCGCGTCGTCGGCATTATAAAGCCGATGATAGCCCGCAGGCGGCACCGGGCCAAGGCTGCCGGCGCCGCCGGTGGCGCCTTTAGCGCGCGAGCTCGGTCGCGCGGGTTTCGCGGATGACCGTCACGCGGATTTGTCCGGGATAGGTCATGTCGGTTTCGATCTTCTTGGCCACGTCGCGCGCCAGCATCGTCGCGTCGTCGTCGGAGACCTGGCCCGGCTCGACGATGATCCGCATCTCGCGCCCGGCCTGCACGGCGAAGCATTTCTCGACGCCCTTGAACGACTTGGCGATGGTCTCGAGGTCTTCCAGCCGCTTGACGTAGCTCTCCAGCACCTCGCGCCGTGCGCCCGGGCGCGCCCCGCTAAGGGCGTCGGCCGCGTCGACCAGCGGCGCCAGGATGGTCTCGGCCTTGACCTCCTCGTGATGGGCCGCGATCGCGTTGACGATCTTCGCCGACTCGCCGTACTTGCGCGCGAGCTCGGCGCCGATCAGCGCATGCGAGCCCTCGACCTCGTGGGTCAGGGCCTTGCCGATGTCGTGCAGGAGCGCTGCGCGGCGTGCCTGCTTTTCGTTAAGTCCGAGCTCGGCCGCCATCGCACCGCACAGAAACGCCGCCTCCAGCGAATGCATCAGGACGTTCTGCGCGTAGCTGTAACGGTACTTCAGCATCCCCAGCAGCTTGACCAGTTCGGGATGGATACCGTGGACGCCGACTTCGATGACGGCGCGCTGGCCGGCCTCGCGGATCGATTCCTCGACTTCCTGCTCGGCCTTGCGCACGACCTCTTCGATCCGGCCCGGATGAATCCGGCCGTCGGAGATGAGGCGCTCGAGCGAGACCCGTGCGATTTCGCGCCGGATCGGATTGTGGCATGAGATCACGACCGCCTCGGGCGTGTCGTCGATGATGATATCGACGCCGGTGGCGGCCTCGATGGCGCGGATGTTGCGCCCTTCACGGCCGATGATGCGGCCCTTCATCTCGTCGTTGGGCAGCGCCAGTACCGAGACAGTGCGTTCGGTGACGAATTCGCCCGCCAGCCGTTCGATCGCGATCGAGACGATGCGCTTGGCGCGGCGGTCGGATTCCTCGCGCGCCTCCTCCTCGACCACCCGGATTTGGCGGGCGGCGTCATGGCGCGCCTGCCCGACCATCTCTTCGACCACCTGGCGCCGGGCTTCCTCGCGGGTCAGTCCGGCCACCGCTTCGAGCTTGCCGCGCGCCGCCTCGATCAGTTCCTGGCGTTCGGTCTCGCGGTCGGCCAGACTTTTCTCCTTCGCGCGAAGGCCTTGTTCGCGCCGGTTGAGGTCGCCTTCGCGCCGCTCGAACGCCTCCACCCGCTTATCGATGCTCTCCTCGCGCGCGGCGAGCTTGGTCTCCAATGCGGTCAGCTCGCGATTCTGTTCGCGCATTTCACGTTCGGCTTGCGCGCGCACCTCGACCAACAGGTCTTTGGCCTTTAGTTCCGCCTCCTTGACGATCAGTTCGCTTTTGGTCTTCGCGTCTTCGACAATCGCCAGCGCTTCGCGTTGAACGGCCTCCGTGTCGGTGCCAGTATGCCGCTGTGCGGCAAGGTAGACCGCGTAAATCATCATCGCGCCACCGATTATCAGGAACAGGACGCCTGTCAGCACGCCCATTTTGGTAAACCTCCTTGGTCCGTCGCTTGCGCGGCCGCGTGTGGCGCTACGCTGGCCGCGTAAACGGCGGACTCGGTCACGATAAGGTCCAGCCGCCGGTCATGAGCCTGCTCCGGCACCCGGTCAATCAACTGAAACGAATAGCCAAGCCCGGCGGTCACCGCTTTGG
>JBAVMB010000507.1:0-2570 GCA_049689615.1 Allostellaceae bacterium | reverse complement strand
CATCCGTGCCGATGAACAACGTCAAGGCGACGCTCGACGAGATCGGCCGCGCGGTGGAGAAACTCGGCGCCAAAGGCATCCAGATCTTCACCAACGTCAATGGCCGGCCGCTGGACGACCCAGAATTCGCACCCGTCTTCGAGAAAATGCATTCCTACGATCTGCCGATCTGGATGCATCCGACGCGTGGCCAGAAATTCGCCGACTATCCGACGGAGAAGAGCTCGCGCTTCGACATCTGGTGGGTCTTTGGCTGGCCGTACGAAACGTCGGCGGCGATGGCGCGCATGGTTTTTTCCGGCTTCTTCGACCGTTGGCCCAAATTGAAGATCATCACCCATCACATGGGCGCTATGGTGCCGTTTCTCGAAGCGCGCGTCGGGCTCGGTCTCGATCAGCTCGGCTCGCGCGAAGGCGCCGAAGAGGGCTATCGAAAAATCGTCGCCGACATGAAGGCCAAGGGCAAACGGCCGGTCGATTACTTCCGCCAGTTTTACGCCGACACCTCAATCAACGGCTCACGCGCCGGAATGGAATGCGGCTTGAGCTTCTTCGGCATCGACCATTGCCTGTTCGGCACTGACTGCCCCTTCGATCCCGAAGGCGGACCGCTCTTTATCCGCGAGATCGTCAAGGCGATCGATGCCATGAAGCTGTCAGCGGCTGATCGCGAGAAAATGTATTCGGGCAACGCGCGGCGCCTGTTACGGCTCACCTAACCATGGTTGCCGGTGACCGAACGAAGAACTCCGCACGGATACCGGCCGCTGGCCGCGACCTCGTCGATTCGCTGGTGATTGCCAACCGAATCCTCTTCGATCACGACGTCGTCGACGCCTTCGGCCATATCAGCGTGCGCCACGACCGAGACCCGACAAAATTCCTGATGTCACGGCACTTGGCGCCAGGTCTGGTGACGGCGAAAGACATTGTCACCTTTGACCTCGAAGCCAATGCGGTGGCCAATTCGGCGCAGCGTTATTACAGCGAGCGCTTCATCCACGGCGAGATTTACAAGCGCCGGCCGGACGTGGTTGCGATCGTCCATTGCCACGCGCCGCCGTTGATACCGTTCGGCGCAACGCGCACGAAGCTGCAACCGATTTACCACATGAGCGCGTTTCTCGGCGCCGGTACGCCGGTGTTCGACATTCGCGAGGCGGCTGGCATGACCGATATGCTGATCCGCACGCCGGCGCTCGGTGCGGCGCTGGCCGAAACACTGGCCGATAAGCCGTTGGTGCTGATGCGCGGCCACGGCGCCACTATGGTCGGCAACGGCATTTCACAAGTCGTCTACCGCGCGATCTATGCGCGGCTGAACGCGTCATTGCAGATGGACGCGCTCAAGCTAGGCACGCCAATCTACCTCGCCCGCGAAGAGGCGGAGAAAGCCGCCGCCTCGATGGATGGTTCGCTTGAGCGCGCCTGGAATCTTTGGGTTGACGCGGCGCGGGCAAAGATGAAAAGCCGCCGGGCCTGAAATGACCCGGCGGCGGCGCGTCAGTCGCCTTCCTGCATTACCTGGCCGGCCGGCGATAGCACGATGAACACCTGGCTGCCGCCCTTCATGGCGGTGGCGTGCCAATAATTGTCGCAGCCTTTCCTCAGGTCTTGGACCTTTGTATAGCCCGCGGCCTCCATCTTTTTCTTTGCTTGCGGCAGGGTCGAACTGTCGATCTTGTCTTCGGGCGCGCAATTGTTGCGCACCTGCGACTGTGCGACGGCCGGCAGCACTGCCGGCGCGGCAGCGAGAAACGCGGCGCCGGCGGCCAGAACGATGAAACGGTGTTTGAGTGTCATCATATGAGCCTTTCGAAATATGAGAGGTGGTTGGATTAGGGCCGCAAATTGCGGCAGGATTCGGGAAGAGATTTTAGCGGTTTAATGCGGCGGAATCACGTCGTCGCTGCAGTGTTACACACGGAATCGGCGGATTAAATTTCCGTCATCGATGGCTGCGGCGCATGCGCCGGACGAGGGGACTTATGGTGCGCGAACCCCGCCAGGGAGCCTGCGGCCGCAGGGACGATGGCGGGGCTCATTGGGTGGCTCGAAGCTCACCGCCCGACCACAAGGTCGAGCTTTCATCTAGGCGCTGATCCGACTGATCAGGTGGAGTCATGCGGTTTGGGCATCCTCCATCGTAGTTACGCCACCTCGGAGGCTAGACCTCCTGGCGCCACCGTCAACGGCTGAAACACGAAATCGTCGGCAATTTTCTGTCCGAGTTGCACACGTTGCTTGGCGCGACTACCGTTTGCCGAATGTGCTCGCAATCCGGCCGTCAGCGCCGGAGCCCGCGGGGAGGCGCCATGATCGAGGAAAAAGACGTCCGCGTTGCCATGCGTGACGGCGCTAAGATTGCCTTGCGCATCTATCGGCCGGAAGGCACTGGCCCGTTTCCGGCGCTGTTCGCTGCTTCGCCCTATCGCTACGACAATAATGAGCTGCCGGCACAGCCGATGTTCCTGTGGCGCGAAACCGGACCCGTCGAATGGTACGTCGACCAGGGCTACGCCTATGTCCATGCCGACGTGCGCGGTTCCGGATTTTCCGACGGCGTCTAT
>JBAVMB010000506.1:0-3001 GCA_049689615.1 Allostellaceae bacterium | reverse complement strand
AGGGCTCGTCCAATCGTAGGTCGCAATCGGCGCGACGATCGGCTGGATGCCGTCGCCCACCAGCGAGTTCACGCTTTGAAACGAATAGGCGCTGAAATTGCCGTAGCTGCGCGGTCCGAAATCTTCGGCGAAAACTTGGCTGGTGAGGAAGTTTGTCGGTTGCTGAAAATGATATTTGAGGAGATAGGCCTGGTCGGACACGCGTTGGACGTCGAACCCGGTGCGCCAGTTCTGGTTTAGCGCGAAGTTGCCGGTGCCGAAAAGATGACCGCGGATCGATGTCGCCGAATCCGTGGTCCCCGGCACGCCAAGCGGATTGGTTTGCACTTGGGCATCGCCAGCCTCGATGCTGCCTTCAAGGTCGATTTGTCCGAATCCCCACGCCTGTCGGTATTCCGCACCGAGAACGTCGCCGGCACTCTGCGTGACCATTGGCCGGATAGTGAGGTCCTTATCCGGCCCGATTGCCCAGAAATAGGGTTGGGCGACGTGAAAGCCGAGCGCGCCGCCGGCGCCGACGGTCGGCGGCAGGAATCCGGAGGCCCGTTTCACCGACGGATCGGGATGCGAGAAATAGGGCGTGTAGAAAATCGGCCAACCGTCGAGTTCCATCGTCGCATCTTGGTATTCGACGATCTGCTGCTGCTTGTCGTGGACGACGCGTTCCGCTTTGATCTGCCAAACCGGCGGCTTGTTTGGATCCTCGGCGCACAACTCGCAGGGCGAATAGACACCGCGCCGCATTTCGGTGCGGTTGCCCTCGACGCGCCGTCCAGTATTGGCCGCCAGGCGCGAGCCATCCGACAGCAAGATCCGGATATCCTTGATGAAGCCCTCGCGCATGTTGTCGTGCAGCTCCATGTAGTCGGAGAAGACGATGTCGCCGTTCGGCTGCAGCAGACTGACATGCCCCGATGCCGTGACCGTGTCGGTGCGTTGATTGTAGGTCACCGTATCGGCGAGAAGGATCTGGTCGACCTGATCGAGTTCGACGTGGCCGCGTGCGACCGTGAGGCCGAGATCCTGGTCATATTCCACTTGGTCGGATTGGAATAGGACCGGCTTGTTCGACGCGTGCTCGGCAGTCTGCGCAGCCGCGGGAACGGCCACGGCGGCAAGCGCGGCGGCGCCGACAAATCCCGAAAAAAGCTTCCCCCCACTCATGCCATCAGCCGTCTTCGAGATGAAGCAACAGGCTGACGCCGACGAGCCACGAAACGCCGGCGGGCGTCCAGGCCGCGAGCATCGTCGGAATGGTCGCCGACAGTCCGAGGGCGAAAACAATGTCGGACAGGAAATAAAGCAGGAAGCCGCTGGTGATGCCGACGGCAATCATCAGCGTCGCGCCACCGGCGCGCTGCATGCGCAGGCTGAAGCTCGCAGCGATCAGGACCATCGCCGCCAGCAGCAGCGGTCGCGCCAGCAACGTGTCAAAGTACAATTGATGACGCTGCGACGAGAATCCCGATGCTTCGAGCAGGCGGATGAAACCGGGCAGTTCCCAGAAGGACATGGTTTCGGGCGGGGCGAAGCTGTCCTGGATCTTGGCCGGCGTCAGGTTGGTGGGGATCTCCAGCTGAGTGAATTGTCTTGGCTGTGTGTTGGGCGACCAGTCGGTGCCGTCGCGGACCGTCCACACGCCCGAACCGAGCGTCGCTTCCTGCGCGTCGATCCGGCGTTCGAGCCGCGTATCATGCGCCAAGAACAGGAACATGACGTCGTGCAGCGCGCGTTGCGGTACGGCAAACCGTTCGGCGTGAACGATCGACGGATTGCCCTTGTTGTCGCTCTGGCGCAGCCATAGTCCCGTGCTCGAAAGGGCGAATTGCGGATTACCGCCCTGCAGCAC
Source organism: Allostellaceae bacterium (assembly GCA_049689615.1). Taxonomy (GTDB): domain Bacteria; phylum Pseudomonadota; class Alphaproteobacteria; order ATCC43930; family CGMCC-115725; genus REEB95. The sequence continues at coordinate 1,152 of JBAVMB010000506.1, read as the reverse complement.
ACGGTTTTGCAGGGTTTCGTAGCTCGCCTGGGTAACCGAAGCGATGGGATTGAACAGCGTGACCGAAATGACGCCGATCAGGAAAGCGCCTGCCAACGGCGGCGCCACGAACTGCCAAGCCGAAATTCCCGACGCTCGCGCGACCACGAGCTCATGGCTCCGCGTCAGGCGCCAGAACACCATCATCGTGCCGAATAGCACCGCGAACGGCAGGATCTGTTGGGCCATATAAGGCTGTTTAAGCAGCGCGAGCTTCAGCAGGATCAACAGCGTGACGTCCGCCTTGGTGCCGGCGCGGCGGATCAGTTCGACATAGTCGAGCATGAATACGATCGCCATCATCGTCAGGAAGACGCCGAAGAACCAGATGAAGAACTGGCGCGCGATGTAGCGGAACAGCGTCTTCCAGAGTGACATGACGATTACCGCACCGCGCGCCGCGCAAACAATCCGGCGGATGGCCAGGCCGTGGTGGAACGCCACGCCATCCACAGGGCCACGATGAACGGGCCGAGGGCGTTGACGTAGATGAGCGGAATGACCGCCATGGTGCTGCGCGCAAGGTTCGTCAGTCCGACATCGACAATCTCCATCGCCAGCGCAATGGCAATTGCCACCAGAATGCGGCGCGCTTGGCCGCGGCGATTGAACTCGCCGGGCAATAGGCACAGGATTGGAATAGCAGCCATCGACAGCGCCATCAGCGGGCCCGTCAAACGCATGTTGAGCTCGACCACGATCGCCTGGTTGTTGAGATTGTCCAGCAGCTCGCTGAGGTAGAGCTCGTCGGGCTGGCGGTCGCGCAAGGTCGGAGCGTTCTGCACGTCAGACAAATCGAGCGTATAGCTCTTGAATGACAACGACGACAGCTTGCCGGTGAGGCGGTCGAATTGCTGGCGCGTGCCATTTACCATCAGGATGCGCGGGCCCTCGGATGTGTCGACGAGCGCGCCGCGTTCGGCCGAAATCGTAATCGGCTTGTCCTTATCGCTGGTGTTCTCGATCAGCAGGCCGAGGAGATCGCCTTTCGAATCCCGTTGCTGGACATAGACCATCAGCGTATCCGACAGTGTGTTGAACACGCCCTCCTGGATGAGCGCCGTCGCGAATTTGTCACGAATCTCGAACTGCAGATCCTTGAACGCACGGTTC
>JBAVMB010000505.1:0-8152 GCA_049689615.1 Allostellaceae bacterium | reverse complement strand
CGACGGTGCCGCCATTGAGAAAGAAGCCCTGAATGCCGGGACAGGCGAGCGGCAGATTATGCGCGATCGGTAAGGCCAATAGCAGCACGGAATCGGCACCGACTTCGCACACCGGCGCTGCCATCCTGGAATTGTACGCATAGTCGTTGTGCGTACGTGGAATCAGCTTGGGAATACCGGTCGTGCCGCCAGATAACTGGAAGATGCACGGATCGGTCGGATCGAGCCTGATTTCCGCCAAACGGCTCTTCGGCAGTTTTGCCGGCTCGTCGATAAGCTCGGTGAGCGACGTTTCGCCCGCTCCCGCGCGGCCGAGCACCAGGCGCAACTTGAGGCAGGAATTTTCGTCTGCAATCCGCTTGATCACCGGACCAAAGGCAAACTCACCCGACCGTTCGGGATAGATGCAGGCGGTCGCCTGCGCAATTTTCACGAACTGGTTGATCTCGCTGTAGCGATGCGACACCAGCGCAGCGATGGGAATGCCACCGATCTTCTGCAGAGCGAAATAGAGCAGCACGAATTCCGCGACATTGGGCAGTGTCGGCACCACCCGGTCGCCCGGTTTGAGACCGACCTCAAGCAAGTTGAGCGCGAGATTGTCGGTGAGGCGATTGATATCGCCATAAGTATAGCGCCGCGTGTCGTCGATCAGCGCCACGCGGTCGGCGAACTTCTCCCACACTTCGGCGAATTCGTCGCGCAGAGAGCGGTCGCGCCAGTAACCGTTGGCGCGATAGCGTGCTGCGGTTTCCGGCGGAAACGGCACGACGCCGGGCAGCATCAGGTGGAACTCGAAAATCCGCCGTCAACGACGACGATCTCGCCGGTAACGAAGCGATTGCCTTCGATCAAAGAGAGCATGGTCCCGGCAACATCTTCGGCCGTTACAACACGTTTCAGCGGCGTGAGCTTGGCCCGTCGGCCCATCAACTCGTCGTATTTGTCCTTGAGCATGCGCTTCATCCAGTCGCCTTCCATCCAACCTGGCGCCACCGCATTGACACGGATTTCAGGACCGAGATTGAAGGCGAGTGTCTTCGTCAGACTCACCACCGCCGCCTTGCTAGCGGCATAGGGCAAAGGCTGCGGACCGGGACGCAGACCGACGATGCTCGTGGTGTTGACAATCGCCGGATGCGGCGCCTTGCGCAACAGCGGCAGAGCCGCGCGTGTCACCGAAAATATGCCGCGGACGTTGACGGCGAAGACGCGATCCCATTCCTCCACAGTCATCGCGTCGAAGTCCTTCGGCCGAATTTCGGTCGTCGTGCCGGCATTGTTGATGAGCGCATCGAGCCGGGGAAACTTTGCCGCCACTTCCGCGAGCATCGTACGCACAGCGGTATCGTTGGCGACATCACATTGGCAGAGGAGCGTCTGCGCGCCGTGTTGTTGCGCTTGTGCTGCGACCTCGCGCGCGGGTCCGGCGCTGCGGTTGTAATTGATTGCGACGTCATAGCCTGCCCGCGCCAACGCCACTGCCGCCGCCGCGCCAATGCCGCTGGCGGCGCCAGTCACCAATGCCGTCTTGCGTTGAGCCATCTTCCGCGCTCCCCTTGCGCCGAACCTCTGCACGGGCTTATTTTGAACGTGTTCACTTTTGGCCCGGCCTCGCGTCGCTGTCAAGCTGGCGCCGGTGAACGTAAAGGAGACCTCGTCAGTGCCCGAACCGATTGCGCGCAACGGCGGCCGCACGATCGAGGGCGGTTTGCGCGAGCGCGCCAAGGCCCGCAAGCTTGGCAACATCCGCCGCGCGGCGCGCGACCTGTTCGTTGAGAAGGGCTTCGACGCCACCACGACGCGCGCCATCGCCAAGCGCGCGGGCGTCGGCCTCGGCACCCTTTTCACCTACGCCGCCGACAAGCGCGACTTGCTGTTCTTGATATTCAACGACGAGCTGATCGAGCTTGCCTCGCAAGCTTTCGCCAAATCGCCGTCCGCGCCGGCACTTGCCGACCGACTGGTCGCGGTGTTCCACGATTTCTACGTCTATTTCGCGCGGCAACCGAACCTCGCGCGCTTTTTGCTGCGCGAGCTGATATTCTACACGCACGGACACGAAGCGCGCCGCTTTCAGGCGCATCGCGATCAGATCGTCGCCGGCGTCGCGGCGTTGGTGACGCGCGCTAGGGCGGACGGGATCATTACCGCCGCCAGCGACGATACGCTGGTCGCACGCGCGATTTTCGACATCTACACCGCCGAAGTTCGCCGGTGGCTCGCTGACGATCGAAGCGAACCCAATTTGGCCCATGGGCTCACGGCGCTCCGCAGCGTATTGCATGTGCTGGTCGACGGCCTGCAGCCACGCCGTTGACCCCGTCAACTTGACAAAGGAGGGACCGGGTCCAATAGTGAACGCGTTCCAAAAATACCTGCCGCGGTGCGGTCCGGCGTGCGGATCACAGCAAAAAGTGACGGCGGGCGCTTGATCTCAGGGGAGGACCAATGCGTTTCATACGTTCTGTGCTCGCCGCGTTAATTGCGGCCGCGTTCGCTTGTGCCGCGCTGTCAGCACAGGCCGAACCAATCAAGATCCGCCTCAGCTATGTCGTGCCGGTGGCCAACTGGTCATCGCTGCTGCTGACCAAGCCCGAATTGATGACGCACCTCAACAAGAGCTACACGCTCGAGGTGACGCGCTTCCAAGGCACGCCACCAATGATCACGGCATTGGCCAGCGATCAACTCGATATCGGCGACTTGGCCTATTCGTCGCTCGCGCTCGCCATCCAGAACGCCGGTCTTGAGGATCTGCGCGTCATCGGCGACGATTTCCAGGATGGTGTGCCGGGTTACTACTCGGACGAATATTTCGTCCGTAACGACAGCGGTATTAAGACCGTCGAAGATCTCAAGGGTAAAGTGCTGGGGACCAATGCTGCCGGCAGTGCGGTTGACATCGCGATGCGTGCGATGCTCCGCAAACATCACCTCGACGATAAGAAGGATGTCACCATCGTCGAGGCGGCGTTCCCCAACATGACGGCGATGCTGCAAGAGAAGAAGGTCGATCTGATTCCGGGCGTGCCGCCGTTCGCCTTCAATCCGGCGCTGCGTGCCATGGCGCACCCGCTGTTCCTCCAAAAAGACGCAGTGGGCCGCACTCAGATGATCATCTGGACTGCTCGTGCGAACTGGCTCAAGAAGAATCGCGCGGCGATGGTAGACTTCATGGAGGATACCATGCGCGTCGTGCATTGGTTCCTCGATCCGAAGAATCACGACGCGGTCGTGGAGATCGCCGCGAAGATGACCAAGACGCCGACAACGCTGTGGCAGGGCTGGGTCTTCACCAAGAAGGACGACTATCGTAGCCCCGACATGCTTCCCGATCTCAAGGCACTGCAAGCCAACATCGAGACCCAGCGCGAAATGGGATTTTTGACGAAGGACATCAAGATCGCCAAGTACGCCGATCTGAGCATCGTCAAGGAAGCGGCGGCGCGACTTAAACAGTAATCGTCCCCGCGATCGCATGAAGGGATAGGCGGGCCTCTGGGCCCGCCTATGTTTTCTGCACCTCCGGTTCGCGCGCCTCGATCAGCGCGAGCAGTAGGGCCGCCGACAGCATGGCGCAGGCCGGCGGCAACAGCGGCACACCGAGCCGCTCAAGCGCCAGGCCGCCAGCGCCGGCGCCGATGAGATAGCCGCTCCAGGTCAGCGCGTGATGGACGTTGGCCTCGTGCACATGCGGCTCGGCCCGGCCGCCGCCCAGGACGGTCGTCACCATGCCCTCGGCGAGGCGCACAATGGTGCCGGTAATGACGATGGTTTGCAGGCTGATCGATCGGAACCGCGCCACCGCCGAACCTTGCAGACCCATCACCGCCGCAAGCAGCACCAGTGCCTCGACCCGCGACGGCGATGCAACTACCAGAGCAGCCAGCACGTCCCCACCGAGGAATAACGGCAGCGAGCCGCGGCCGCTGATGCGTTTCAGCAACGCACCAATCACGGCGCCCGCGGCAAAGGCGCCAACCGTCAGGACGTAATGCGCCGACAGGCTGCTGTCGCCGTGTGCTGCCGCCACCCCCAGCAAGACGGTCGTGCCGGTCATGTTGGCGACGAACACGTGGCCGAGACCGATATAGCCATACGCGTCGACGAAGCCCGCGCCAAGTGCCAAAAGTGCGGCCAATAACAGTGATTCGAATAGAGCCATCGACCAGTTCTCCCTTTCAACCTGCCGGACACACCACGAGGCCTTCTCGGTACCCGATGCGTCAAAACTGCCACCGAACGACGATCACGGATTCCGGCACGATTAGGCCCGAATACCGTGACAAAAGCCCGCAGGGCCTCGCGACATCGTGCGCAGAACCCTGACCATCGAAAAAGGTTTAGTATGCTGAGCCAGTCGCAACGACGCGAGGATGGAGTCTTCGATGTCAACAACCGTGGCGGCGCTTAGCCCGCTGTTGCTTTCGCGGCTTCAATTCGCGTGGGTCATCGCCTGGCACATCCTGCTGCCCGCCTTCACGATCGGCACTGCTTCGTTCATCGCGCTACTCGAAGGCTTGCATCTCGCATCCGGCCGCGACGTTTATTTCCGTCTCTCGAACTTCTGGATTCGCATCTTCGCGATTGCCTTCGGCATGGGCGTTGTCTCGGGCATTGTTATGCCGTTCCAGATCGGCACCAACTGGAGCCGTTACGCCGACGCCACGGCGAACGTGCTATCGCCGCTTTTCGCCTACGAAGGCATCACGGCGTTCTTTCTCGAATCGGCGTTTCTCGGCGTGCTGCTGTTCGGTCGCAAGCTGGTGCCGCGGTGGGCGCATTTCGTCTCGGCACTCATGGTTGCCCTGGGGACCCTGTTCTCGTCGTTTTGGATTCTTGCCGCCAACAGCTGGATGCAGACACCGTCGGGCTATGTCGTGATCGACGGGCGGTTCTTTCCATCCGACTGGCTGCGGATCATCTTCAACCCGTCCTTCCCATACCGCTTCGCCCATACGGTCGTCGGCTTTTACGTCACTACTGGTTTTGTCGTCATCGGCGTCGCCGCCTACTATTTGCGGCGCGGCCGGTTCGTCGAGGAAAGCCGCGTCATGTTGTCGATGACCCTGTGGCTCTTGACCGTGCTGGTGCCGCTGCAAATCGTCCTTGGCGATCAGCACGGACTCAATACGCTCGCATACCAGCCGGCCAAGGTCGCAGCGATGGAAGGCGACTGGGACACGCAAAGCCGCATGCCTCTGGTTCTGTTCGCAATTCCGGACGAGGCGAACGCAACGAATCACGACGCGATCGAGATTCCCGATCTCGGTAGCTTGATCCTTACGCACGACCCGAACGGCGTCGTCCGCGGCCTCAAGAACTGGCCACGCGATCAATGGCCGCCGGTGGCAATCCCGTTCTTCGCCTTTCGCATCATGGTCGGCATCGGACTGCTGATGTTGGCACTCGTTGCCGCGAGCTGGTGGCTCAGAGCGCGCGATCGGCTGCATGCCGTCTGGTTCCTGCGCCTCTGCGAACTCGCGTCGCCAGCCGGATTCATCGCTGTCGTCGCCGGCTGGACCACGACCGAGGTCGGACGACAGCCGTGGACGGTCTATGGCCTGCTGCGCACTGCTGATTCCGTCACACCGGCGCTGACCGGAACCGACGTCGTGCTCTCGCTCGCCGGTTACGTTCTGGTCTATCTGCTGATCTATCCGGTCGGCCTGGTGATGATGGCGCGCGTCGTTCGACAGGGACCGGCTGAAACACCGACCGAGCCGATCGCCAGCGGCCGGCCGGGAGGACCGGTTCACGCCCTGCCAGTTGCCGGCGCGGAGGACGCACCATGAATGTGCTGCCATTCGATTTCGTCCCGTTATGGACTTTGATCCTCGGTTTCGGCGTCTTTTATTACGTGCTGTTCGACGGCTTCGATCTCGGCGTCGGTATCCTCTACGGCTTCGCACCCGACCGCGCGGCGCGCAACCTCGTCATGAACTCGATTGCGCCGGTCTGGGACGGCAACGAGACGTGGCTGGTGCTCGGCGGCGTTGGCCTGCTGGCGGCATTTCCGCTCGCCTTCGCCATCATCCTGCCGGCGGTCTATTTCCCGATTTTGGTGATGCTGTTAGCCCTCGTCTTCCGTGGTGTCGCATTTGAGTTCCATTATCGCGACGTCGAGCACCGCACCTTCTGGGATCACGCCTTTTGCTATGGCTCGGCTATCGCAACCTTTGCGCAGGGTGTCGTGCTCGGCGCGTTCATCCAAGGCTTCCAGGTCGACGGCCGGCAATTCAGCGGCAGTGCGTTCGATTGCTTCACGCCATTCTCACTTTTCATCGGCTTGGCGTTGCTGTTCGGGTACGGCCTGCTCGGCGCCGGTTGGCTCATCATGAAGACCGAGGGCGCGTTGCAGGATTGGGCGCGGCGCCTCGGCCGTCATTGCTTCATCGGCGTGCTCGTCGCTGTCGCCATCGTCAGCCTATGGACACCTCTGATGGAGCCACTCATCGCCCACCGCTGGTTCGCGTGGCCCAATATCGCGTTGCTGTCGCCGGTGCCGATCGTCACCGCTCTCGTGGCGCTGTGGGAATGGCGCGCGCTTAGCAATCGTTCCGAAGCGGCGGCGTTCATCGGCGCGGTCGGTCTGTTCCTCATGTCCTATATCGGGATCGCCATTAGCCTGTGGCCGATGATCGTGCCCTATAAATTCACCCTGTGGCAGGCCGCATCATCGCCGAGCACACAGGCATTTCTGCTCGTCGGCACGCTATTCCTGCTGCCGGTCGTTCTGATGTACACCGCTTGGTCGTATTGGGTATTCCGCGGCAAAGTGCGCGCCGATATCGGCTACCACTGACGGCCGCGCCGGCGACGAAGGCCGCGCTCGAATCAGTCGCGCAACACCGGCAGCACTAGAGCCGAGGGATGCATTGCATCATGCCAGACAGTGTCGCTGCCGATCTTGTCCGGCCGATAGATGTGTGCGAATAGACCGTCGGTGATCATTGAATCGCCGGGCGCGACCTCGAGCCGGATGCGGCTGCCGGCCTTGAAGATGTGCGCGATCGGCTCCAGCGGTACCTCGATCGCATAGACCTTGCCGGAGGTCAGTTTGATCTCTTTTTCGTGGGTGTACCACGGGCACAGATCGGTGCCGCGCGTGGCATCGCGATCCATATGCGAGGCCCTGAGCCAGCCTTTAGTGACGACGGCATAGCGCGGCTGAATGCCTTTAGCGCGCTCGTCGGCGCCTTGCGCAAACTGCTCCGATACCTTGATACAAAAATCCATGTCGTCGCGCGTCGTCGAGGCGTGCAATACAACCTTGCCATGGCCGGCGATTTCGATTTCCGACGCGAGCGGCGCGCTGGTGAAGGTGAGCACACCGCGCGCCGGATCAGGACCAGTCGGCTCAAACACCACCGTGCCAACCACCCATTTCGGATTGGGATAGGAATAGGTCGTGCCACCGCCATCCTTCCGCGCCGTGTCCGCCAGCGCGCCATCATTGAGCGAAGCTACGCTGCCCGATGGTCCGCGCGCGAGATAGAAGCTTCGCGGCTTGACGCCCGGCGGCGGCCAGGTTTCGAAGCGCCGCGTGACGGTCGAATTCTTCAGCACGTATTCGACGTTGGGCCGCGTGGCAAAGCTGGTCTTCGCCCCCTTCAGATACATGTCATAGAACGGCAGCAGATATTTCTTATGGAATTCGACATCGGCGAAATCGATCGCCGACGAGAACGCAGTCGGCGTGCCGGTGATGGCAAGCTTCTTTGGCCCTTTGGCGGCGTGGAAGCCCCTGATATTGCCGTCGAGGTGGAGATCCTGCTTCGACCAGACGCCGATCGAAAACAGCGGCACCTTGATCTGATCGAGCCGTTCGACGGCCGCGCGCTCTTTCCAGTAGTCGTCATAAAGCGGATGGTTCTGTACATCCAACAGCATGTCGTACGCCATCTGCCGCGGATGCTGCTTGTTTGCCGGATAGAGATTGGCGACGCGCACGCTGGCATTGAACCAATAAGGCAGAAAATTGCCTTCGATGCCGCCGGGATAGCCCATGTACCGATAGGGATCGTTGAGCCCGTCGTAGAGGCCGAGACAGGCGAGATGCGGGGGATTCTCAATGCCCATGAACCATTGCGTCATCGCGTAATACGACTGGCCGATACCGCCGACCTTGCCGTTGCACCAGCTTTGC
>JBAVMB010000504.1:0-2547 GCA_049689615.1 Allostellaceae bacterium | reverse complement strand
GCACAAAGGCAATGTGTTCTGGGAGTTGTCGGGCTGGGCACCCAAATATTTTCCCGCTCAACTCAAAACCGATATCCGAGCGCGGCTGCAGGACAAAATCATGTTCGGCAGCGACTATCCGAGCATTCCTTATCCACGCCTGTTCCAAGAATGGCGCGAACTCGGCTACGCCGACGACGTGATGGAGAAGATCTTTCACCGCAACGCCGAACGGATTCTCGGTCTCTAGTTCGCGCGGTGCAAAAAGCAAACGCCGCGGCGTTACCGCCGCGGCGTCCGGTCAAAAATCCTGGCTCGTGCTTAGACGAGCTTCAGGTTCGTGGCCGATGTGCGGCCCTGCTGGCTCTGCTCGAGGTCGAAGCTGACCTTCTGACCCTCGTTCAGGGAACCGATGCCCGCGCGTTCGAGGGCTGAGATGTGGACGAACACATCCTTACCACCGGTCTCCGGCGCGATGAAGCCGTATCCCTTTTGAGCGTTGAACCATTTGACCGTGCCAATTGCCATTCATGTCTCCATGGCGGTTGCCAGTGCGCACGATTGCACACCTGATCGGCTGTCGAAAGGCACGGATTGCAGGGTCGGGCTCACAGTGGAGCGATCGAGCGCAGGCCGGAACCCAGCGAAGCGATGGCAGGAAGCTAGGGGAACGATCGCCGATTTTCAAGCCGCGATTATGCGGATTTTCTGCAATCGTCAAACACGGCCTCAAGCGGCTATTTCCGAGGTATGCCACGGCGCTTTCGGCGCACGGTCGCGGTTGCATGAACGGTGTGGCAAGATGATTAAGCGGGTGCAGAGTGAGCGAAACGTTCGGTAACTTTGATTACATTATTGTTGGCGCAGGCAGCGCCGGGTGCGTATTGGCCAATCGTCTTTCGGCCGATCCGAGAAATTCGGTGCTGCTGTTGGAAGCTGGCGGCAGCGACAATTACATCTGGATCCGGATTCCGATCGGTTATCTCTATACACAGAACAATCCGCGCACCGACTGGTGCTTCAAGACCGAGGCCGAAGCCGGATTGAATGGCCGCGCACTCAATTACCCGCGCGGTCGCGTGCTTGGCGGCTGTTCGTCGATCAACGGCATGATCTATATGCGCGGGCAGGCGCGCGACTACGATGGCTGGCGCCAGCTCGGCAACCCCGGTTGGTCGTGGGACGACGTACTGCCCTATTTCAAACGGTCGGAAGATAACGTCGCCGGCGCGGACGAATTTCACGGCCAAGGCGGCGAATGGCGTGTCGAGGAGATGCGCCTCACCTGGGAAATTCTCGACGCCTTCCGCAATGCCGCGGCCGAGATCGGCATTCCCAAGGTCAACGATTTCAATCGCGGCAATAACGAAGGCTGCGGTTACTTCCGCGTCAATCAGCGGCGCGGCGTGCGCTGGAATACAGCGCGCGCGTTTTTGCGGCCGGCGATGAACCGGCCCAATCTGGCGGTCATCACTGGCGCACTAGCCAGTCGCGTCCGGTTCGCGGGACGGCGCGCGGTAGGCGTCGAGTTCATCAGAGACGGCGCGCCACGTTATGCCGTAGCGCGCGGCGAGGTGATCCTGGCATCGGGTGCGATCGGTTCACCGCAATTGCTGCAGCTTTCCGGGATTGGACCAGGTGCATTGCTGCGGCAGCACGGCATCGCCGTCATACACGAGCTCCGCGGTGTCGGCGCGAATCTCCAGGATCATCTGCAGATTCGCACTGTCTTCAAGGTCGCCAATACGCGTACGCTGAATGAGCGCGCCAACAGTTTGTTTGGGCGCATCGGGATGGGGCTCGAATATTTCCTGTTCAAGCGCGGGCCGTTGACCATGGCGCCGTCGCAGCTTGGCTGCTTCGCCAAGAGCGATCCATCGCGCGAGACGCCCAATCTCGAATATCATGTGCAGCCGCTGAGCCTCGACAAGTTCGGCGATCCTTGTCATCCATTTCCTGCATTCACCGCGTCAGTCTGCAATCTGCGACCTGATAGCCGCGGTTCGGTGCAGATCAAAAGTGCTGATCCCACCGCGCATCCAGCGATCCATCCGAATTATCTCGCGGTCGATTCCGATCGTCGCGTCGTGGCCGATGCCATTCGCCTCACCCGCCGTATTGCCGCCGCCAAAGCGATGGCACGGTTCGCGCCGGAAGAATATCGCCCGGGCGTGCAAGTCCAGACGGACGCCGAATTGGCGCACGCCGCCGGCGACATCGGCACGACGATTTTTCATCCGGTCGGAACCTGCAAGATGGGCGCGGACACGGCGGCAGTGGTGGATGCACGACTCGCCGTGCACGGCATCGGCGGCTTGCGGGTTGCCGACGCTTCGATCATGCCGACCATCACGTCGGGCAACACCAATTCACCGACCATCATGATCGCCGAAAAGGTCGCCGACATGATCCGCGAAGACCGCCGCGCCACGGCGGCCGCGCAGTAGAATACGGCAAAAATTCTACTGGAGGCAGCCGTCGGCCCGTTTATACTCGGTGGCGTTCCGCATGACTCCTCTCAATGAATCTCGCACTTCGGTTACGCCGGCGGCCAGCACGTTGCAGCGG
>JBAVMB010000503.1:0-7495 GCA_049689615.1 Allostellaceae bacterium | reverse complement strand
GGACAGTGCCGTACTGTCGGGCGGGCCGCCCGGTCCGCACAAAATCCAGGGACTCGGCGCCGGCTTCGTGCCGGCGATCCTCGACACCAAGCTGATCGACGAAGTGATCCGCATCGGCAACGAGACGGCGTTCAAGGTGGCGCGCGAGGTCGCGCGCCTCGAAGGCGTCGCGTGCGGCATTTCCTCGGGCGCGGCGCTGGCGGCGGCGGCCGAGATCGGCCAACGGCCGGCGATGAGCGGCAAGGTTGTGGTCGTCGTATTGCCCGACACCGCCGAGCGCTACCTGTCGACGGCGCTGTTCGAGAACCTGTAATGGCCGAGACCTTGGCGCATCCGCTGAGCGAGGCGCAGTTTCAGCGCTATGCGCGGCACCTGATTCTCGACGAGGTGGGCGAAGAGGGCCAGGCCAAGCTGCTCGCCGCGCGCGTGCTGGTCATTGGCGCCGGCGGCCTCGGCTCGCCACTCCTGATGTATTTGGCCGCTGCCGGCGTTGGCACACTCGGCATCGTCGACGATGATCAAGTCGATCTGACCAATCTGCAGCGCCAGATCGTCCACGCCACGTCCGCCATCGGCAGCCTCAAGACGGCAAGCGCCCACAAGACGCTGGCGGCGATCAATCCGGAGGTGCGGGTCGAGACCTATCCGCTGCGGCTTGACGAACGCAACGCGCGCGACATCGTCGCGCGCTATGACTTGGTCGCCGACGGCAGCGACAATTTCGTTACCCGTTACCTCCTCAATGATCTGTGCTACCGGCTGCGCAAGACGCTGGTCGGCGCGGCGTTGTCGCCGTTCGACGGTCAGCTTTCGACCTTCAAGGCCTATCTCGGCCCGCCGCATCCCTGTTACCGCTGCCTGTTTCGCGAGGCGCCGCCGCCCGAGACCGTGCCGCGTTGCGAGACCGCCGGCATCCTGGGCGCGATTGCCGGCGTCATGGGCACGCTGCAGGCGGTCGAGGTGCTCAAGGAGATTCTCGGCATCGGCACCAGCCTGAGCGGCACGCTGCTGATGTACGATTCGCTGGCTGCGGATTTCCACAAGATCGATATCCCGCGCGATCTCGACTGTCCGACCTGCGGCGGCTGAGAGCGGCGATTGGCGAAGCTTACCCTGCGCGTCGATTTCGGACCGGGCCAGGCGGTGGGGCCGGGCAAGATTCGCTTGCTCGAAGCGATCCGCGACAGCGGCTCGATCTCGCGCGGCGGCCGCGTGCTTGGCATGTCTTACCGCCGCGCCTGGATGCTGATCGACAGCCTCAACGGCATGTTCCGGCGCAAGGTGGTGACCGCGCGGCCCGGCGGCGAGCGCGGCGGCGGCGCGCGCCTGACGCCATTCGGCCTCGAGCTGATCGCCCGCTATCGCGCCATCGAACAACGTTCGCACAAGGCCGCGGCCCGCGAACTCGCCGCGCTGCAGCGCGGGCTGCGGCGCTAGAACAGTGCCTTGAAGCCCTGCTTTTCGAAGTAAGGCCGCGCCGCCGGCGACGAAAGAAACTCCAGTAAATCGCCCGCCCGTGGATGGGCATGGGTAACGACCGCCGCCGGATAGGTCACCGGCGGATAGCTCCCAGGCGGAAAGACGCCGGCGACTTCGACCTGCGGCTCGGCATTGGCGTCGGTGCGATAGACGATGCCCAACGGCGCCTCGCCGCGCGCCACCAGGCGCAACGCCGCGCGCACGTCCTCGGCGCGTGCGACCTTGGCTTCGACCGAATTCCACATGCCGAGCTTGGTGAGCGCCGCTTTGCCGTAGATTCCCGCTGGCACTGCCGCCGGATCGGCCATCGCCAACGGGCCGTTCTTGAGATACGGCAGAAGATCGATACCGGGCGCGAGATCGATCTTGGTGCCGCTCGATGCCGGCGCGACCAGCACCAGTTCGTTGCCGAGCAGGTTGTGACGTGTCGTCGCCTGGATGAGGTTCTTGTCCTGCAGCTCGTCCATCCATTTGAGATCAGCCGAGATGAAAATGTCGGCCGGCGCGCCGGCTTCGATCTGGCGCGCGAGTGCCGAGCTGGCGGCATACGACACCCGCACCGTGTCGCCGGTTTCCTTTTCGTAGGCGGCCAACGCAGCGTCGAGCGCGTTCTTCAGGCTGGCCGCGGCGAAAATCGTAAACGTGCCGGCATGAGCCGGCGCCATCGGAAATAGGGCCAACAGGATGCCAACCAAAAACCAACGCCGGCGCATCAGTCTCTCCTTCGTTATATACCGAAAGATATAACGTAAATGCCGGCCAAAAAAGAATTTCGTTAGCCCGCCGCAACTAAAGCAGCGTGTCGACGACCCGATCCGGCGGACGATGGCCGTCGGCGAAAGTCTTGATGTTGAGGATGACACGCTGGCCTGTGTCAATACGGCCTTCGAGGGTCGCCGAGCCCATGTGCGGCAGGAGCACGACGCGATCGAGCGCCAGCAGCTGGGCGTTGACCAGCGGCTCACGCTCGAACACGTCGAGGCCGGCGCCCGCGATGGCGCGTTCGACCAGCAGGCGCGTCAGCGCCTCTTCGTCGATGACTTCGCCGCGCGAGGTGTTGACCAGAATCGCCGTAGGCCGCAGCAGTTTGAGACGGCGCGCCGACAACAGATGGAAGGTGGCGGGCGTGCGCGGGCAATTGATAGAGACGATGTCCATGCGCGCCAGCATGGCGTCGAGGCTTTCCCAGTAAGTCGCTTCGAGCTCATGCTCGACATCGGCGTCGACGCGATGGCGGTTGTGATAATGGATCGACAGGCCGAAACCGCGCGCGCGGCGCGCCACGGCCGAGCCGATGCGGCCCATGCCGACGATGCCGAGGCGCTTGCCCCACAGCCGGCTGCCGAGCATGAAGGTTGGGCTCCAGCCAAGCCAATGCCCGTCGCGCAGCAGTCGTTCACCTTCGCTGACGCGGCGTGCCACTGCCAGAATCAGCGCCATGGTCATATCGGCGGTGTCTTCGGTCAGGACGCCCGGCGTGTTGGTGACGATGACGCCCTTGGCTTTGGCGGCCGCCAGATCGATGTGATCGACGCCATTGCTGAACGAGGCGATGAGCTTCAGCCGTTCGCCGGCGGCGGCGATGATGCTGGCATCGATGCGATCGGTGACCGTCGGCACCAGCACGTCGGCTTCGGCCATCGCCGCCTTCAGCTGGTCGGCGGTGAAGGGCGCGTCACCGTCGTTCAGCCGCGCATCGAACAACTCCATCATCCGCGTCTCGATGACGTCCGGCAGCTTGCGCGTGACCACAACCAGCGGCTTCTTCGCCGACATCAGCTTCGCTCTCCTTCGGCGCAAGGCCTAGCAAGCGCGCTGGCGAGTGTCCAGCCATGCGCGGAGCGCCCTTGACCCGGCGCGGCGCGGACGGCGACAAGGGACGCAATGGAGCAGTCGGGCGAACGACCGGCGGCGGTATTCGCGGCGGCGATGGTGTCGGTCGTGCTCTTTGCGCTCAGCGGGCCGTTGACGCGGGCGATCACTGGCGACATCGATCCGCTGCTGTTGGGCATGCGGCCGGCGGCGGCAGCGCTGGTCGCGGTTCCGCTGGCCATCGTTCTGCGCCTACCGCTGCCGCGCAACCGGCATCAATGGGTCCTGCTGGCGCTGTCGGCCGCCGGCAGCTTCATCGCCTTTCCGTTGCTGTTCACGCTCGGCCAGGCGCAGACCTCGGCAACGCACGGCGCCCTTATCCAGGCGGCGATGCCGATCTTCACCGGCCTGGCGGCGGCGGCGGTCGAGCGGCGGCAGCCGGGCGGCTATTGGTGGACGGGCGCAGCATTGGCATTCCTCGGCGAAGGCCTGCTGTTCGCGGTCCGCGGCGACGCCGGTCAGGAGGCCAGCCTCACCGGCGATCTTTTGGTCCTGGCGGCGTGTGCATTGTCGGCCAGTTCGTACGTCGCCGGCGCGCGGCTGTCGGCCTACATCGGCGCGCTGCCGGCGACGCTGTGGTGTGTCGGCACCGGCGGTCTGGTGCTGATGCCGTTCGCCTTGGTACGGATGCCGCTGGTCGATTGGAGCCGTTTCGGCTGGGGCGATTTCGTTGCGGTCGTGACCCTCGCCTATGGACCCAATCTGGTTGCGTTCATCGCCTGGTTCTGGGCGTTGCGCACCGGCGGCGTGCAGCGCGTGGCGGTGTTCCAGTTTGCCGTGCCGCCGCTGTCGGTGTTGATCGCGATCGTTTTCCTCGGCGAGCGTTTGACGCCGTCGCTCATCGTCGCCTTGGCGCTGGTGCTCGGCGGCATCGCGATTGCCCGGTACCGAGGCTTGACCCGATCGCGCTCCGCGGGTTAGACCGCCGCATGGTTCGTGTCGTCGCCGCTCTGCTGCTGGCCTGCGCGTTCGCGTTGCCGGCTGCGGCGGCCGACAAGCCGGCACTTCATCACTTCATGAGCCTGCGCTCGAACGAAGTGAACCTGCGCGCCGGACCGGGCGAGCAATATCCAATCCAATGGGTGTACCGGCGCAAAGGGCTGCCAGTCGAAGTCGTCGACAGCTTCGACATTTGGCGCCACGTGCGCGACTGGCAGGGCACAGAAGGCTGGATCCAGGTCCGGCTGCTGAGCGCGATGCGCACCGTGATCATCAAAGCGGACACGCGTACGATCTATCAGGAGCCGGCGCGCGATTCCCCGGCCTTGGCCAAGCTCGAACCGGGCGTGATCGCCAACCTGCTCGAATGCCGCAACGCCTGGTGCCGCGTCGAAACCCGTGGCCGGCGCGTTGTGCGCGGCTGGCTGCTGCGCAGCGAGATCTGGGGCGTCACCGCCGACGAAATCGTCGAATAGCGGGATTGCGCAGCCCGACTTCAGTGACTGCCCCCACCGTCCGAACTTTCACGCCAACCGACACCGGACCGAGGAGATTGGCATGTATTATTACGTCCATTACGGCGTCACCTTCGGCAACGCGCTCGCTATTGCGATGTCCTGGACCACGAGCAAGAGCGTGATCTGGGCGGTGATCGACGGATTTCTGAGCTGGATCTACGTGGTCTATTACGTGCTGACGCACGTCACCTGAGGCGGCGCGCCTCAACCAAGATCGCCCGCCAACGCCTGGCGCACCGCATCGCTGAGCACGGCGATGTGGTGGTAGTTGGGATGCTCGATGCCGACCTCGACGCGCGCGCCCGGCGCGCGGAACTTGTCCTTCTGCGGCCGGCTGAACGGAAAGCGCATGAACTGGACCGACGAGGCCTTGCCTTCGGGCGAGGTGTTTTCACGCGTCGGATCGGCCTCGCCGACGATCTTCTCGCCGGCGAAGGCGATATACATCCGGTTCTCCACGCCGCCGAGCTGGCCGAGGGTGCGCGCGCGTTGGACTGGATCATCGATCTCGAACATCACCGTCGCGATCAGCTCGTTACCCTTGGGAATGAGCGGATTGTAGGCGGCGAGCTCGTCGGCGATCTGTGCCTCGCCGCCGCGTTCGACCACGAGCATTTCGTGCACCTGGTGCCACATGGTGTCGAAATTCTCGAAATAGAATGTCGCCGACGGGCCGACTTCGACGCGGCGGTTCTGCTTCAGCGCGGTGATGCGCTGGCGATGGGCGCGCCGGTCGCGCTCGTACTGTTCGAGCGGCACGATGTCGGCGCGGGTGAGTTCGCGGAACTGCGTCATGCGGATATCTCCTCCGGCAACACGCCATAAGCGAGCGCCATCAGCTCGATCGGGTGATAGGTCTCGGCCGGCGCCTTGCCCTCCGCGCCGAGCATTTCCATGCCCTGGCGGATGTGCGTCGCCGCCAGCGGGCATTCGGATGCGAGATAGGCCTTGTCCGCCTTGGCGGCGCTGCGCGCCACCGGCTTGCCGACCTTGATCGCGGTGTCAAAATTCTCCTTCATCACGCCCCACGAGCCGCCGTGGCCGGAGCAGCGCTCGATCACCGTGAGCTCGGTTGTCGGCAGCAGGCGCAGCAGCTCGGCGGCTTTCTGGCCCATGTTCTGCGCCCGCGCGTGGCAGGCGATATGGACCGTGACGCCGCCGGCGAGCGGCGACAAGCCGCCCGCCAGGCCTTCCGTCTTGGCAACCGCCACCAGATACTCGCTGGCGTCGAAGGTGGCACCGGCCAACAGCTTCACGTCGGCGTCGTTCGGCAGCAGCAGCGGCCATTCGAACTTGAGCATCAGCGCGCAGGACGGCACCGGCGCGATCACGTCGAATCCTTGCTCGATCTTGGGGCGCAGTGCCTGGGCGACCTGCTTCGCCATCGCCGCGACGCGCGCGACATCGCCGCGCTCGAACTGCGGCATGCCGCAACAGCCAGGGTAGGCGACTTCGGTGACGACGCCGTTCTTTGCTAGGATGGCGCGCAGCGCCTCGCCGATGCGCGGATGGTGGTAGTTGACGAAGCAGGTGGCGTAGATCAGCGCCTTGCGGCCGTAAGCGGGCGCGTCCTCATCGACTGTCGGCGCGTTATCCTTGGCACGCATAACGAAGGTGCGGCCGGTGAACTTCGGCAGATCGGCGCGGCGATCCACACCGGCGACTTTTTCCATGACCGGACGGGTCACGCGATTGCCGGTGGCAGTGGCCCAGTTGGCGAGCGGCGCCAGCGCGCCGCCGAAGCGGCCGTTGCGGTCGGTCTCGGCGAGCTGCCGTTGAGCGAAGTCGCCGCCGTTCAGCTTCAGCTGCGCCGCGCGGTATCGCAACATCGTGTGCGGGAAGTCGAGGTTGAATTCGTGCGGCGGCACGTAAGGACACTTGGTCATGAAGCACAAGTCGCACAGCGTGCAGGCTTCGGCGACTTTGGCGTAATCCTTGCGGTCGACGCCTTCGAGCTCGTTCGGGCTGGCGTCGATCAGGTCGAACAGCCGCGGAAAGCTGTCGCACAGATTGAAGCACCGCCGGCAGCCGTGACAGATCTCGAAGATGCGGTGCATCTCCGCTTCGACCTTGGCCGGGTCGTAGAAATCGGGGTCCTGCCACGGGATTGCGTGGCGCGTCGGCGCTTCGAGGCTGCCTTCCCGCATGAAAATTCCCATAGACAAAAAATGTCGGGGAGCGCCGCAGCGCTCCCCGCAGCAAACGTCCGGGCCGGATCAGCCCACGCTGTCGAGCGCCTTTTGGAAGCGCCCGGCATGCGACTTTTCGGCCTTGGCGAGCGTCTCGAACCAGTCGGCAATCTCTTCGAAGCCTTCCTGGCGCGCGGTCTTGGCCATGCCGGGATACATATCGGTGTATTCGTGGGTTTCGCCGGCAATCGCCGCGGCGAGATTCTTCTTCGTGTCGCCGATCGGCTTGCCGGTCGCCGGATCGCCAACTTCCTCGAGGAACTCGAGATGGCCGTGGGCGTGGCCGGTTTCGCCCTCCGCCGTCGAGCGGAAAACGGCCGAGACGTCGTTGAAGCCTTCGACGTCGGCCTTTTGGGCGAAATAGAGATAGCGACGATTGGCCTGGCTTTCGCCGGAAAATGCGTCCTTCAGGTTCTGCTCGGTCTTCGAGCCTTTCAATGCCATGAGATGCCTCCTCGGGGTTGGAAATCGGCCGGCAGACGGCGATCGCGCCCGCCA
>JBAVMB010000502.1:0-3542 GCA_049689615.1 Allostellaceae bacterium | reverse complement strand
CAGCGCGTGATGCCAAACGCAGTAGGAGCCGCCGGCCAGCGCCGGCCGATCGCAGAATGGCGCAGCGCCTGGCGCCACGACATAACCGCACAGACGCGGCCGATGCTGTGGACGGTCGCTTGCGGTGACAGCAGGCGCAGCTTGCGTTATGGTCGTACCTGTTTTGTTCTCCAGTTGGAGCGCGCGATCATGCTGCCTCGATCCCTCTTCCATTGGCCTGTCTCCGCTGGTGATCCGCGACGGATGCGTGGTGCGCGTCCGGCCGTCCCGCCCCTATGTACGCTCAGTCCGCGACCGAGTCAACGCAAAATGCGTATAGCGGCAGACGGCGGCAGCGTACAGACTTGGAACATGCCCGCAATCTCGGCCGCCTCACGCAAACTGAAGCAGCTGCGTCAGCGCGCCGGTCTGTCGATCCGCCAAGTGGCGCAGGCGTTGGGCATGGAATACGGCAGCTCGTACCAGCATTACGAAGATCGCTTCAAGAAGCCGCTGTTGCCGCTCGAACTGGTCCTCAAGCTGGCGCCGATCTTCGCGCCGGCGGGGATCGACGCGGCCGAGCTCTACGCCCTCGCCGGCGTCGATGCCAGCGGCGAGCGGCCGGCAAGCGCCAGCGCGGCGAACGGCGGTAAAACCGAGCTTTCGGGCCGAATGCTGCGGATTCCAGAGCTCGACGTGCGCGCCGCCGCCGGCGATGGACTGACCGGCGGCAATGAGAAGGTGGTGGACGAGTGGGCCTTGCCGAGCGGCATGGTGCGGCACTATTCGACCGCGCCGGCCAGCGACCTGCGCATCATCACGGTCATGGGCGACAGCATGGAGCCGACGCTGCAGCCCGGTCAGCGCATCCTGGTCGATACCGGCGACCGCAATCCGAGCCCGCCGGGCGTGTTCGTCGTCTGGGACGGGCTCGGCCTTGTCGTCAAACGCTGCCAGGTGGTGCCGCACAGTGCGCCGCCGCGCGTACGCATTACGTCGGACAATCCGAAGTACGACGCCTACGAGCGTACGCTCGCCGAGGCTTACATTCAGGGCCGCGTCATCGGCCAGTGGCGCTGGCTGTAAGCGGCGAACGCAGTCTCATTTGATACCCAACCGTATCCAGCGTACGGGCCGCTAGATCTGCGCCAGCGCCTGGTTGAGATCGTCGATCAGGTCGGCCTCGTCCTCGATCCCCGCCGAGAGACGGATGAACGCGTCGGTGATGCCGATCGCGGCACGCTCCTCCGGCGACAGCCGGCGATGCGTCGTGGTCGCCGGATGGGTGGTGAGGCTCTTGGTGTCACCCAAATTATTCGAGATGTCGAAGATCTTGAGCGCGTTCATGACGCGGAACGCGGACTCCTTCGACGTGCCGGCTTCAAAGCAGACGACGGTGCCAAAGCCGGTCATCTGCCTGGCGGCAAGCGCGTACTGCGGATGCGAGGCGAGACCCGGATAAAGCGTGCGCTTGACCTTTGGATGCTTTTCCAAGAACTGCGCCACCGCCAATGCCACGTCGCATTGGCGCCGCACGCGCAGTTCCAAAGTCTCGAGTCCCTTCACCAGCAGCCAGGCGTTGAACGGCGACAACGACGGACCCGTGTGGCGCAGGAAATTCAGCAGATGATCGTTGAAAAACGATTTCGGCCCGAGGATCGCGCCGCCGAGGCTGCGGCCCTGGCCATCGATATGCTTGGTGGCGGAATACACGACGATGTCGGCGCCGAATGCGAGCGACTTCTGCAACAGCGGCGACGCAAAGACGTTGTCGACGATCAACAGCGCGCCTTTGGCATGGGCGAGATCGGCGACGACCTTGAGGTCGATGATCTCGAGCGTTGGGTTCGACGGGCTTTCGACGAAGACGGCGCGCGCGCCCTTGGCCAACGCCCTCTCCCAAGCGGCGCTGTCGCGGCCGTCGACCAGCTCGGTCGTGACGCCGAACCGCGGCAGGATCTGGGTCAGGATATAAAGGCACGAGCCGAACAGCGCGCGCGAGGCAACGACGCGGTCGCCGGCCTTGAGGAAGCAGGCGAGCGCGGCGAACACCGCCGCCATGCCGGTGCCGGTGGCGCGGCACATCTCGGCGCCTTCGAGCAGCCGCAGGCGCTCCTCGAACATCGACACGGTCGGGTTGGCGTAGCGGCTATAGACGAAACGCTGGCCCTCGTTGGCGAAAGCCGCCTCGGCTTCCTCGGCGGAGCCGTAGACGAAACCCGACGTCATGAAGATGGCCTCGTCGGTCTCGAGGAATTGGCTGCGTTGCAGGCCGCCACGGGTGGCAACGGTGCGCGGGCGCCAGGAAGCGGGCGGCGGCGGGGGCGTCAAAGGCATTCGTCTCTCTCCATCCATCGCCGGCGCGGACCGCGTAAAAATCGGGCCAACAAAAAAGCCCTGTCCCGCAAGGGTCAGGGCTTCAACAAGCCTCCGACCTTTTAGCGGTTTATTTTACGTGGCCGCAAGCCGATCGGCTTCAAATCACCACGATCACAGCGTTATGCCTACCCCTTCCCGACTCCGCTCGTCAAGTGAGATGCTGGCCGCGAGGGAGACGACCGGTGCGCCAATTCACTTCGCTTGATGCACTTGCCGCCGCGGCAGGCGAACCGCTCGGCACCAGCGACTGGGTCACGGTGACGCAGGACGCGATCGAAAAATTCGCCGAAGCGACCGGCGATCATCAATGGATTCATGTCGATCGCGAACGCGCCAAAACCTCGCCCTTCGGCACGACGGTCGCGCACGGTTATCTGACGCTAGCGTTGGCGCCTCGGCTGATGGACCAGATCTATAAGGTCGACGACATCCGCCTCAGGATCAATTACGGCCTCAACAAGGTGCGCTTCACCGAACCGGTGAAAAGCGGCGCGCGGGTGCGCATGACGCTGAAGCTGCTGAGCGTCGAGCCAACGCCCAAAGGCGCGCGGGTGACGACCGAGGCCCGGTTCGCAATCGAGGGCGTCGAACGGCTGGCCTGCGTCGCCGAACTTGTCGCCGTGCTCGTGCCGAACTAGTCGGCCAATTCAAGCGCACTTTCATGCCAATTGCGCAACATTAGGCGCGATAGCCATGACAGCACGACGAAAATCGCGATGCCGGTCAGCGACAGAAGAAATAGTGCTGCGAACATGCGCGGAATTTCAAGCCGATAGCCCGCCTCGATGATGCGCGAGGCCAGGCCCGTCTCGGCGCCGCCGGTACCGGCGACGAACTCAGCGACCACGGCGCCGATCAGCGCCAAGCCGCCACTGATCCGCACGCCCGCCAGGAACAGTGGCAGCGCCGATGGCAGCCGGAGCAGCTGCAAGACCTGCCAGCGCGACGCGCCGTAGAGCCGGAATAACTCCACCAGATTGCGATCGGCGCTGTTCAGGCCGAGCGTAGTGTTGGCGACGATTGGAAAGAACGCGACGATGGTGGCGCAGACTAGCAGCGCAGCGAAGACATCGTTGACCCAAATGATGATCAGCGGCGCGATCGCCACTACCGGCGTTACCTGGAGGATCACCGCATATGGAAACAAGCTAATCTCGAGCAGCCGCGATTGCGCGAATAGGATG
>JBAVMB010000501.1:0-2450 GCA_049689615.1 Allostellaceae bacterium | reverse complement strand
GCGATAGGGACGGCGCGAGCGGTCGGTTAGACCTTCCAGGCCGACCTCGTTGTAGCGCGTGAGGATCTTATGAGGGTGTCAGGAACGCTGTGTAAGGAGGTTTCTGTGAGTTTACCACGAACGGGAGACTCACATGACGACCAATTCGACGATTACACCGGAACTACTGGATCAACTTCTTGCTAACTATGAGAAGCCGGAGGACCTGACCGGCGACGAAGGGCTGTTCAAGCAGCTCAAAAAAGCGTTGATCGAGCGCGCTCTCGGGGCGGAGCTGACGGAGCACCTTGGCTACGAGAAAGGCGATCCCGCCGGTCGCGGTCGCGGCAACAGCCGCAACGGCTCAAGCTCAAAGACAGTGCTGACCGACGACGGCGAGTTCGATATTGCGGTCCCCCGTGACCGTGCCGGCACGTTCGAGCCGCAACTGATTGCCAAGGGCCAGACGCACTTCACCGGCTTCGATGACAAGATTCTGAGCCTTTACGGTCGCGGCATGACGGTGCGCGAGATCCAGGGCCATCTGCTCGAACTGTACGGCACCGAGGTATCGCCCGACCTCATTAGCCGGGTCACTGACGCCATCCTCGACGAGGTGCGGGAGTGGCAGAACCGGCCGCTCGATCCGGTGTATCCGGTCGTATTCTTTGATGCCTTACGCGTCAAAATCCGCGACGAGGGCCTCGTCAAGAACAAGGCCGTCTATGTGGCGCTGGCGCTCAATCCGGACGGCGAGAAGGACGTCCTCGGCCTCTGGATCGAGCAGACCGAAGGCGCCAAGTTCTGGCTTAAGGTCGTCAACGAGCTCAAGGCCCGCGGCGTCAACGATATCCTGATCGCCGTAGTCGACGGGCTCAAGGGCTTTCCCGAGGCCATCACATCGGTGTTCCCGCAGACCGTCGTGCAGACTTGCGTCGTACATCTGATCCGCAACAGCCTGGCCTTCGTTTCCTGGAAGGATCGCAAGGCGATCTTGCCCGGCATCAAGGCGATCTACCGGGCCGAGAGCGCGGACATGGCGCTCGTGCGGCTCGAGGAATTCGAGGCCGAATGGGGCAAACGGTATCCGGCGATCGGCCAGGCCTGGCGCCGAGCCTGGGAATACGTTGTGCCGTTCTTCGCCTTCGCCCCCGGCATCCGCAAGATGATCTACACAACCAATGCGGTCGAGGCGCTGCACCGAAGCTTACGCAAGATCATCAAGACCCGCGGCAGCTTCCCCAACGACGACGCGGCGCTCAAGCTCCTTTACCTGGCGATCAAAAACGCCGGCCTGCGCT
This sequence comes from Allostellaceae bacterium, assembly GCA_049689615.1. GTDB lineage: Bacteria > Pseudomonadota > Alphaproteobacteria > ATCC43930 > CGMCC-115725 > REEB95. Next base: position 1,170 of record JBAVMB010000501.1, on the reverse strand, counting down.
GGCGGCGAGGCATCGAATGGACCGCCGCCATGGGCCAGTTCGCTATCCAGTTCGGCGAGCGCTTTCCAGGAACGGCGCGATGACAGCAGCAATCGACATCGCAGCACGCAAGATGATCGCTTGGGCCGCACGCTCGCCGTCAAGCCCCGCGCCTGCGGCGCGCCGCTGCGCGGCTTCGGGGCTTGACCGCTCGGTGCGACCAAGCAAAGTTGTCGACCGTGCCGATGATGCCTCAGTCTCGATGTGCCAAAACGGAAATTCACCTTCACAGAAACCCCATACACAAAACTTCTGACACTCCCGGGTCAAAAAATCCCACAAACAGCTTTCCCTTGCCGCAACACGGACAGCGGCAGCGCAAGCCCGCTTTGATGGTGGCGATCGCTTGCTCGGGATACCGAACACTTACAGCAGATTCCGTTGGGGTTAAAGCACTGGAAGGCGGCGCCGTTCCGATGTGGGCGTCACCCGCTTTTCGTTCTGGCTACTTCTGAATCCGCTCGTTCAACCTCGCCACTGCCACCGCAAACGTCGCAGCGGCGTTGGCCAGTTCCATTGCATTCCCTGCAGGTGCCGATTGTGATGCCTGCGATAGAACTTTCCCCGCTGCCACGGCAAGCATTACAGGAGACGGTTCTTTGGCCATGGCATTTAGGACATAAGACCCTGTTTGGCATCGCGCGTGTCTCCCAGGACGTCCAGTCAGGAACTTAACGTTGATTGTCATGCCCGCGAGGAACTTTATGGCTCATGCTTGACCTACCTGGGCTCACCATCATTGATCTAAATCAAAACACGGCCGGGAGGTCTCGGCTAGCTTGCGTTGATGCCCCAGGAATTTTCGCCAGTCTCACTTCAGCGAGTGCCATCCAGAAGAGAGCATATTGCTACTCGTGACACGCAAGCTGGTTGGATGATGTACAAACAATCCTGTCCTCCCTTGCCTCGCGGGGTCCGCATAGCCGAGTTGGCTCAGGCAAAACGCCGGTTATCCCCATTACGGTCTTGAAGCCAACTTCGCACTTTGGTGTGCTGTGGGGTAGGGGAGCGGTGGTTTTTGATCCTTTACGCGCGGAGGTGCCGACATGAGTGAAGGCGATCTTGACGCTCCCAATGTAAAAATTATTCCTCCCCTGGTTTATCTCGCGGGGCTCGTGATTGGCCTTCTTG
>JBAVMB010000500.1:0-7504 GCA_049689615.1 Allostellaceae bacterium | reverse complement strand
CCGCCGAGCCGCCTGACGAGCCGCCGGGCACCAGCGGCCGATTGTCGCCGCGGCGGCGCCACGGATTTTCGGTCGGGCCGCGCGCGCTGGTGATCGTCGCCGAACCCATGGCGAATTCGTCGAGATTGACCTTGCCGAGCATCAGCGCGCCGTTGCGCCAGAGGTTCGCGGTCACCGTCGATTCATAAGGAGGCACGAAGCCAGCGAGGATTTTCGACGCGGCCGTGGTCTCGACGCCTTCGGTGCAGAACAGGTCTTTCACCGCAATCGGCACGCCGTCGAGCGGCAGCCCCTCGCCTTTTTGCAGCCGGGAATCGGATTGCTTCGCGGCCGCAAGGGCGCGATCCGGCGTTTCGACGAGATAGGCCTTGAGCGGTCGCGCCGCCTCCATTGCCTTGATATAGGCCTCGGCGAGCTCGCGTGCCGTGATCGCCTTGCGTCGCAGCTGATCGCGCGCCTGGCCGATCGTCAAACCCGTCAGGTTCACTCGACCACCTTCGGCACGACGAAAAAGCCGGCGGTCGTTTCGGGCGCGTTGGCGAGAATCTTGTCGCGGATACCACCGTCGGTGACCTTGTCCTCGCGCAGCGGCGGCCGCGCGTGCGTCACTGCGGCCATCGGCTCGATGCCGGCAACGTCGACGGCATCGAGCTGCTCAACCCAGGTGAGGATTTTCGACAGCTCACCGGCCAATGTAGGGAGCTCGGCCTCAGGCACCTTGATACGCGCCAGCGCGGCAATCCGCGCGACGGTGGCCTTGTCCAGCGGCATGGAGTAGATGTCTCCTCGGCTTCGCGAAAGCCGGTACTACCACCCGACATGCCGATCTGCAACCCGACCGACCTCAATGCGCTGCTCAAACCGGGCGCACGGCTGCTCGGACTCGACGTCGGCACCAAGACCATCGGCCTTGCCTTGAGCGATACGCGCCGGATCATCGCCTCGCCACTCGATACCGTCCGCCGCACGCGCTTTCGCGACGACGCCAAGCGCATCGTCCACGAAGTCGAAAAGCATGGCGTCGGCGGTATTGTCGTCGGCTTGCCGCTGGGCCTCGATGGCAACCCGACGCCCCGGGTCCAGGGTGTCCGGCAATTCGCCCGTAATCTGCTTGCCGTCATCGACCTGCCGCTGGCATTTTGGGACGAGCGGCTGTCGACTGCGGCAGTCGAACGCAGCATGATCGAAGCTGATCTTTCGCGCCAACGACGGAGCGCGATCATCGACCGTGTCGCCGCTGCCTATATCCTCCAGGGCCTGCTCGACCGCATTGCACACGAATGATCGCCGGCTTTAGGTGCCTGCGACCGATTGCTCCTTTCATGTGCAAAGGCTGCAATTGCACATTGTGACGCCATCGACGATGCGCGAAAATTGAGCAGATAAAACCGGGGGTCCGACCTCCGACAGAAACTGGGGGACTTATGCACCACAGCGTCATTGCGGCCCGTTGCCGCCTTGCTCTTCTATTGCCGGCGGTCCCGGCAATTTTGCTGGCCGTTTCGGTGCCGGCCTGGGCCGCCGACAACACCGCTATCGACGGCGGCAATACGGCATGGGTCCTGGTCGCATCGGCGCTGGTGCTGTTCATGACCTTGCCGGGCTTGGGCTTGTTCTACGGCGGCCTAGTGCGCGCCCGAAATCTGCTCTCCGTGCTCATGCATTGTTTCGTGATCTGCAGCATCGTCTCAGTGATCTGGCTGCTCTACGGCTACAGCCTAGCATTTGCCGACGGCAACGCTCTGCTCGGCGGCCTCAGCAAGTGCTTTCTTACCGGCGTCGCCCAGGGCATTCATCAGCCGCGCATTCCCGAATACGTCTTCGCGCTGTTCCAGATGACGTTCGCGGTGATCACGCCGGCGCTCATCATCGACGCCTTCCCCGAGCGCGTGCGCTTCAGCTTCGTCGTCGGTTTCACGGTGCTCTGGGTGACCATCGTCTACGTGCCGGTGGCGCATTGGGTCTGGGGCGGCGGCTGGCTGGCACAACAGGGCGTGATCGATTTCGCCGGCGGCATCGTCGTCCACACCACCGCCGGCATCTCTGCGCTTGTTGCCGCGATCATGGTCGGCGCGCGGCGCGGTTTTCCGCACAGCCTGATTCCGCCGCACAGCCCCGGACTGACCATGGCCGGCGGCGGTATGCTGTGGTTCGGATGGTTCGGCTTCAACGGCGGCAGCGCGCTGGCTGCCGACGGCTCGGCAGCCGCCGCAATCTTGGCGACGCAATTCGCCGCAGCCGCGGCATCGCTCACCTGGATGGGCATCGAGTGGCTGCGCGCCGGCAAGCCTACCTCGATCGGGCTCGTCACCGGCGCGGTCGCCGGCCTCGCGACGATCACGCCAGCGTCAGGCTATGTCGGACCGGGCGGCGCCTTGATCGTCGGCGTGATTGCGGGAACGGTCTGCTTACACGTCACTGGCTTCGTCAAGCAACGACTGCGGATCGATGATTCGCTCGACGTTTTCGCCGTGCACGGCGTCGGCGGCATGGTCGGCGCGCTACTCGTTGCGGTGCTAGCTACGCCGGCGCTCGGCGGCGCGGGCTATGTATCGGGGATGACCATGAGCCGGCAGCTTATCGCGCAGGTGATTGGTGTGGCCGCCGCAGCCGCATGGTCGGCGGCTGCGACCTTCGTCATCATCAAGGTGTTGGCGGCGGTCACCGGATTGCGTGTGAGCGCCGAGGCCGAAAGCGATGGGCTCGATCTCGCCAGCCACGGCGAACGCGCCTACGAACATGGTTAGGATGCCCGGTCGGCAAGCGGCGCCGCGCAAGCATCGCGGCTTCGGTCACGGTCCCGGCTTGCCGGGCCGAGACTCAACACCTATAGTCCCGGCTTTGATGGACTCCGGCGCGACCACCGATCCCTTCCCTCATCGCCATCTTCTGGGAATCGAGGGACTTTCCCGCCGCGAAATCATTTATCTCCTCGACCATGCCGACGGATACGCCAACCAGCCGCGCGGCGCGGCGCCGCTGGCAGTGCTGCGCGGCCGCACGGTGATCAATCTGTTCTTCGAGAATTCGACGCGCACGCGCACGTCGTTCGAGCTTGCGGCGAAGCGGCTGGGCGCCGACGTGATCAACATGCAGGCGCAAACCAGCTCCATCAAGAAGGGCGAGACGCTGATCGACACGGCGATGACGTTGAACGCGATGCGCCCCGATGCGCTCGTCGTCCGCCATCCGGAATCCGGCGCGGTACAGCTACTGTCCGAAAAAGTCGATTGCGCCGTGATCAACGCCGGCGACGGCAGCCACGAGCATCCGACCCAGGCGCTGCTCGACGCGCTGACCATTCGGCGTCGCAAAGGACGCCTCGAAGGCCTGGTGGTCGCGATCTGCGGCGACATCTCGCACAGCCGGGTCGCGCGCTCGAACATCTACCTGCTCAACGCGATGGGCGCGCATGTGCGCGTGGTGGCGCCACGGACGCTGATCCCAGCGGCGATGGACCGTTTCGGCGTCGAGGTGTTCTACGACATGAAGCGCGGCCTCGCCGACGCCGACATCGTAATGATGCTTCGCCTCCAGACCGAACGCATGCACGGCAGCTTCGTGCCGTCGATCCGCGAATATTTCCACTTCTTCGGCCTCGATTACGCCAAGCTCGCGGTCGCCAAGGACGACGCCCTGATCATGCATCCGGGTCCGATGAACCGCGGTGTCGAGATCGATACCGAGGTCGCCGACGACATCGACCGTAGCGTCATACGCCAGCAGGTCGAGATGGGCGTCGCCGTCCGAATGGCCTGCCTCGAGGCCTTGAACCGCGACGCGCGCACGCCGGCGGCACCATGAGCGAACGCATCCTGTTTACTAACGCCCGCCTGCTCGATCCGGCGAGTGGACTCGATCGTGCCGGCGATCTGCTGGCCGAAAACGGCGTGATCGCCGCGCTCGGCCCCAATCTAGCGCGCGACGGGCTGGGCGAAGACGTACACGTCGTCGACTGCGTTGGCAGCTGTCTCGCGCCCGGCTTGACCGACATGCGCGTGCAGCTGCGCGAACCGGGCGACGAACACCAGGAAACCCTAGCGACTGGCGCCGAGGCCGCCATCGCCGGTGGGATCACCACGATGGTGATGCTGCCGAACACCGTGCCGACGATCGACGACCATGCGCTGGTCGAATTCGTCGGCCGCCGCTCGCGCGAAATCGGCCGCACCGCCATCCGCACCTACGCCGCGGCGACGAAGGGCCTGCACGGCCGTGAGTTGACCGAATACGGGCTTCTCGCCGAATCCGGCGCTGTCGCCTTCACCGACGGTTTGCACGCCATCGCCGACGCAGTGGTGATGCGCCGCGCCCTGTCTTACGCCAGCACCTTCGACCTGCTGATCGTTCAGCATCCTGAAGAGCCAAGCCTTAGCGCTGGCGGCGCGATGAACGCCGGCGAGATTGCGACGCGGCTCGGCCTGGCCGGCATCACACCAGCGGCGGAAACCATCATGGTGGAACGCGATCTCCGGCTCGTCGAGATCACCGGCGGACGCTACCACGCAGCACACGTCTCGACAGCCGGTGCGATCGACGCCATCCGCCGCGCGAAAGCGCGCGGCCTCGCCGTAACCTGCGATACGGCGCCGCATTATTTTGCGCTCAACGAGACGGCGGTCGGCGAATATCGTACCTTCGCCAAGGTATCGCCGCCGTTGCGCAGCGAAGAAGATCGCCGCGCCGTGATCGACGGCCTCAAGGATGGCACGATCGATGCCATCGCCAGCGATCATTCGCCGCAAGATCAGGAATCGAAGCGCCTACCCTTTGCGTCGGCGGAGCCCGGTATCGTCGGCCTTGAGACGCTGTTGCCGTTATCGCTCGAGCTGTATCACAACGGCAGCCTGGGCCTGCTGCAGGTGATACGTGCGCTGTCGCAACGGCCCGCCGAGATTCTCCGCCTGCCTGGCGGCCACCTGAAGCCCGGCGCGCCGGCCGATCTGGCGATATTCGATCTCGAGCGGCCGTGGCGCATTGACGTGGCTGCGCTGCATTCGAAATGCAAGAACGCGCCGTATGACGGACGTCCGGTGCAAGGTAAAGTGAAGCGGACCGTCATCGGCGGCCGCACGGTTTTCGGCGTCGAGCCCTGAGCGCGCGCGGAGCGCCGGCATGCCGTCATCGTCTGCAGCGCTCAGCCCGTTCTGGCCGCTTTTGGTCTGCGCGGCGTTCGCCTACCTGATCGGCTCGATCCCGTTCGGTTTGATTCTGACGCGTCTCGCCGGGTTGGGCGACGTACGGCAGATCGGCTCCGGCAATATCGGCGCTACAAATGTGTTGCGCACTGGCCGCAAAGGCCTGGCAGTGGCGACGCTGATTCTCGATGCCGGCAAGGGTGTGCTTGCGGTCGCGGTGGCGCACGGCTTCGGCGACGAGTTCGCGGCAGTCGCGGCACTCGCCGCCGTTCTCGGTCATCTCTTCCCGGTGTGGTTGCGTTTCAAAGGCGGCAAGGGCGTCGCCACCTCAGCCGGCGTGCTGCTGGCGTACAATCCGCCGGTCGCACTCGCCACAATCGCGACCTGGCTGGCGATGGCGTTGATCTTCCGCTACTCGTCGCTTGCCGCCCTGACGGCCGCCATGCTGGCGCCGTTATGGGCGTGGCTCTTCGGACCGCGTACGGCGTTGCCGTTCGCGATCGTCAGTGTCATTGCGTTGCTCGTGGTGATACGCCATGCCGGCAACATCGGCCGGTTGGCGCGTGGCGCCGAAAGCAAGATCCGGTTTGGACGCGAGCGATGAGCAACCGCTCCGCGTTGCCACCGGTTGAGCGGCTCGCGTGGCTGCGCCTGATCCGCAGCGAAAATGTCGGCCCAGTCACGTTCCACCAGCTGATTGCGCGTTTCGGCAGTGCGACGGCGGCGCTCGAAGCGCTACCCGAAATCGCCGGCCGCGGCGGGCGGGCTAAGCCGCTGACCATCTGTACCACTGCTGCGGCCGAGCGCGAGATCGAAGCGGTTGCGCAGCTCGGCGCACGCCTCGTGGCGCGTTGCGAACCCGACTATCCGCCGGCGCTGGCGGCAATCGACGACGCGCCGCCGCTGCTGACCGTGAAAGGCCGAGTCGAATTGGCGACGCGGCGGGCGGTCGCCGTGGTCGGCGCGCGCAATTCCTCTGCCAACGGCCGGCGCTTCGCGCGCGAAATTGCCGCTCAGCTCGGCGCGGCCCAATTGCTCGTGGTTTCCGGCCTGGCGCGCGGCATCGACGCCGCCGCGCATGAGGGCTCACTCGATACCGGTACGCTGGCGGTGCTCGCCGGCGGCATCGACGCGGTCTATCCCGAAGAGAACCGCCGCTTGCACGAAGCGATTGCCGAGCGCGGCCTGCTTGTCGCCGAAATGCCCGTCGGCACCCTGCCGCAAGCGCGGCATTTTCCGCGCCGCAATCGCATCATCTCGGGCATCGCGCTTGGCGTTGTCGTGGTCGAAGCGGCGGAGCGCTCCGGCTCGCTGATCACGGCGCGCTTCGCACTCGAGCAGGGCCGCGAGGTGTTCGCGGCCCCCGGATCGCCGCTCGACCCGCGCTGCAAGGGCACCAACCGCTTGATTCGCGACGGCGCGACACTGGTCGAGACCGCCGACGATATCCTGCGCGAGATCAGCCCGCAGCTCGGTGCGCCCTTTGCCGAGCGTCAACGCGCCGCGTTTGCACCCGCGCCAACGGCGGAAATCGGCCCAAAAGACCTGGCTGACGCGCGCGAAATCGTGCTCGGTTTATTGTCGCCGACACCCTTGCCGGTTGACGAATTGCTCCGGCAGTGCCAAATGTCGCCCGCCGTGATCCTCACAATTGTGCTCGAACTTGAGCTTGCAGGCCGAGTCGCGCGCCAGCCGGGAAATGCGTTAACCTTGATTTAACCATAAGTCACGCTATTTCACGGGCTTCGAACCCCACCCTGCGGCGGGACCATGAACGTCGTCATCGTTGAATCGCCTGCAAAGGCGAAGACCATCAACAAGTACCTCGGCAAGGACTACAAGGTCCTGGCGAGCTACGGACACGTGCGCGACTTGCCGGCCAAGGACGGCTCGGTGCGTCCCAACGAAGACTTCGCCATGTCGTGGGAAGTCGACCATCGCGCGGACAAGCGGCTGAAGGAAATCGCCACCGCGGTCAAAGGCGCGGATCGGCTGTACCTCGCCACCGACCCGGATCGCGAAGGTGAAGCGATCTCATGGCACGTGCAGGAGATCCTGCGTCAGCGCAAGGCGCTGCAGGGCGTCGACGTCAAACGCGTCGTATTCAACGAAGTCACTAAAACGGCGGTGCAGGAAGCGTTCAAGCATCCGCGCGAACTGGACCGCGAATTGATCGACGCGTATATGGCGCGCCGGGCCCTCGACTATCTCGTCGGCTTTACCTTGTCGCCTGTTCTGTGGCGCAAGCTGCCCGGCAGCCGCTCGGCCGGGCGCGTGCAATCCGTCGCCTTGCGCCTGATCTGCGAGCGCGAAGCTGAAATCGAGATCTTCAAGCCGCGCGAGTATTGGTCGATCGAGGTCGATTT
>JBAVMB010000499.1:0-2104 GCA_049689615.1 Allostellaceae bacterium | reverse complement strand
CTGCAGGATACGCGCACGGCGATCGAAGTGGTCGACGATGCGGTCAACCGGCTCGGCCTGATGGGCGTCAACCTGCCCGGCAGCGTCGGCGAGGACGCGCGCATCGACGCGGAGCGGCTGGAGCCGTTCTACGCCCACTGCGAAAAGCTTGGTCTGCCGCTGTTCCTGCATCCGACCGACGTGACTTTCCAGGACATGTTGTCGGACGGCTACGATGGCGCGCTGCATCTGACACTCGGCCGCGTCATCGAGGTCAGCGTTGCGGCGATGCGGATTATTTTCTCCGGGCTGATGGAGCGTCATCCCAACCTGAAAATCGTGATGTCGCATACCGGCGGAGCGCTGCCGTATCAGGCCGGCCGCATGGACAAGAACTCCAAGGCGGCAAAACTACCGAGGCCGGTGCAGGATTACATGAAGCGCATGTACACCGACACGGTGTCGCCGCACGCGGCCGGCATCAAATTCGCGATCGAATATTACGGCATCGACCACGTCATGTATGGCACCGACTATCCGTGCTGGGATCCGTTCCCGTGCCTCAAGCTGATCGACGAAATCCCACTGTCGGCGGCCGATAAGCAGAAGCTGTTCTATGACAACGCGCGGCGGATTCTGAACCTGAAGGATCCGGCGCCGAAGGCGCAGCCGTCGAAACGCGAGCCGGCGCTGGTCTGAACAAGCCTGCCGCCGTCTCTGAATGTCGGAGCAATCCGTTGCCATCATCGGCGGCGGCCCGATCGGGCTGGCGCTTGCGCTTCATCTCGACATGTATGGCCGGGTGAGCGTTACGGCCGTGTGCCGTAGAGTCTCCCTTGTTGGTGTCCCTTTTTGGTCCCAAGGGCGGCCACCACAGGGCCGCTCTTACTTCGGCGCAAAGCGATCGTCGATCGACTCCCATTTGTCGTAGCCGACCAGCTTCTTGTAGCTCTCGAAATCCATGCCGTCGTTGCGGCGGGCGAATTTGCCCGATTTCATGTCGAGCAGCACGGTCTCGATCGCCTTGGCGGCGTGCATCACGGTGTCGAGGCCGAGCACCGCGCAGTGAAAGCCGAGCTCGCCTAATTCCTCCATCGATAGAATGGGCGTGTGGCCGCCCATCAGCGGGTTGCAGATTTGCGGCACGTCGAATTCTTTGCCGATGCGCTTGAGTTCGTCGATCGAGCGCGGCGCCTCGATGAAAATACCGTCGGCGCCGGCGCGGATGAATTGTTCGGCGCGGCGCATGGCCTCGTCGAGATCGTAGACGGCACGCGCGTCGGTGCGCGCCAGGATCCATGTCTCGGGATTGATGCGTTCTGCGCAGGCAGCTTTAATTTTGGCCACGGCGAGTTCGGTGGGAACGACCTTCTTGCCGACCATGTGGCCACAGCGCTTCGGCCATTGCTGGTCTTCGATCAGGATGGCGGAGACGCCCATGCGCTCGTAAGTCTGCACTGTGTGCACGACGTTCTTCACGTCGCCGTAGCCGTCGTCGCCGTCGACGAAGACGGGCAGGTCGCATGCCATCATGATGTCGCGCACGCAGGCCGAGATTTCGCCAAACCCTTTTAGCCCGACGTCAGGTACGCCATAGCGCGCGCCGACCGCCGGAAAGCCGCCGATGAAATAGGTCTCGAAGCCGATCTGCTGGATGAGCCGGGCGCTGAGCGCATCGTGAGCCCCAGGCACGACCAGGAAGCGCTTTTCGGCGACGGCTTTGTTGATGATCTGACGAAAGCTCGCTGGCATTGAAATTCCCGTAGCCCGGATGAGCGAAGCAAAGTCCGGGATTTTGCTGAGGCATTGTCCCGCATGTCGCTTCGCTCATGCGGGCTACAAGTTTAGGAGCTGTGGGTGATCAGGCTTTCCTCACCCACACCCTGTTGTCGTGAAACGCCGCGCCGCCGAATGGTGCGACCGCGTCGGAACCGGTGAGCGTATTGATGCCGCGGCCGTCCGCATAGGCGGAATTGGGCCAGATCGATTCGGCGATCAGTACGCCACGGCGTACACCGTCGTACAGCTTGGCATGGATGCGCACCTGGCCGCGCGTGTTGCCGAGTGTGACAAGATCGCCGTCGGTGATGCCAAGCGGTGTGGCGTCGCCCGGATGGATCATCAC
>JBAVMB010000498.1:0-2127 GCA_049689615.1 Allostellaceae bacterium | reverse complement strand
CGAATCCTGGCGTGCAGAAACCGCATTGGAAGGCACCGCACTCGATAAAGGCTTCCTGCACCGGATCGAGCCGTTCACCCGCCGCCAACCCCTCAATCGTCTCGACCCGCGCGCCGTTCGCCCTGGCCGCAAGGAAAAGACAGCCCGAGACGGCGCGGCCGTCGACGATCACGGTACAGCAGCCGCACAGCCCCTGGCCGCAGCTCTCGCGCGCACCGAAGAGCGCGAAACGGCTGCGCAGCACGTCGACCAGCGTTTCATGCGTGCCGATCTCGGCCGCGGCCGGCCGGCCGTTGAGGGTAAAGCCGATCTGGCGCGTCGCGCTCATCGGCCGCTCTTCGTCATGGCGCGATAAACCGCTTCGGGAGTCAGCGGCAGTTCCGCCATGCGCACGCCAACTGCGTCGTCGATGGCATTGGCGATTGCCGGCGAGACGCCGAAAGTTGCGGTCTCCCCCACGCCTTTTGCGCCAAATGGACCGTTGCGTTGTTCTGCCGCGACTGCCTCGTTCTCGATCCGCGCCGGCAGATCGCGCATGCCCGGAATCTTGTAATCGGCGAGATTGGGATTGAGCAGCTGCCCGCCGTCGAATTCCATACGCTCCTGCATGGTGAAGCCGAGCTGCATAATCGCGCCGCCAGAAAGCTGCCCCTCGACGATCCGCGGATTGATCGGCGTGCCGAGATCGGCAACGTTGATCAGGCGCATGATGCGCACGTGGCCGGTTTCGGTGTCGACTTCGACCTCGGCGCCAGTGCCGCCGACCATCCAGAACGGCGTCGCATTCGGCGTCAGGCCTGTATCGTGATCGGGCGACGCGTAACTCGGTATGAAGCTGCCAATGCCGACGATGTTGCCGGCTTGCATGCCGTATTTGCGGCGGAAAAGTTCCGGCAGCAGAATATTACTGCCTGGTGGCAGTCCGATCTCGGCTTTGAGCGCTTCGATATTGGCACGTGCGTCTTCGGCGGCGTGCTTGACGGCGTTACCCATGTGAAAAGTCGATCGCGAGCCAAGCGTTGCCATGTCGTAAGGCGTGACGTCGGTATCGGGATGGACGATGCGGATGGTTTCCGCCGGCACGTCGAGTACTTCGGCGGCGATCTGCGCCAACGCCGTGTCGGAACCCTGGCCCATGTCGACGGTGCTGCAATAGAGCGCGCAGCTGCCATCGGCGTAGATGTTGAGGATGGCGACTGAAGTGGTCGGCGCGATTGACGCCTTGAAGCCGATGGCAATGCCGCGACCGCGCTTGAAATTGCCTTGCCCGCGGTCGAACGGCCGGCCCCAACCGATACGTTCGACCAGCCGGTCGAGCACCTTGCCGGTGGCGGTATCCTGCATCACCGTGCCGGTCGCTTGCGGCCGCCCGTCGCGCAGCAGGTTGCGGCGGCGGAATTCGACCGGATCGATGCCGAGCGCGCGCGCGATCATGTCGGTGTGGCTCTCATAGGCCCAGACCAGCTGGGGAATGCCGAAACCGCGCAGTGCGCCCGCCGGCGGCCGGTTGGTGTAAAGCGCGTAGGAATCAATGGCGACGTTGTCGATGTCGTAGGGACCGGCGGCGGTGAAACCAGATTTCTGGGTCACGCGCGGGCCGATATCGGCATAGGCGCCGCCGTTCCACCACACTTCGCACTCACGCGCGGTGATGCGCCCATCCTTGCTCACCGCGCTTTTAATGCGGAAGGTCGAGGGATGCTTGGTGATGGTGAAAAACTGCTCGTCCATCGCCAGCGAAATCTTCACCGGTCGGCGCGTCAGCAGTGCCAGCGCCGCGACCAGCGCCTCGAGTTTGATGTAGAGCTTGGCGCCGAAGCCGCCGCCGAGGAACGCGGTCTTCACGCGCACGCGATTTTCCGGCCAGCTCAACAGACGCGCGATTTCGATGCGCACGAAGGACGGGCTTTGCGACGCCGTATAGATGGTCAGTGTGCCGTCACCGGGCTCCGCCGCCGAAACGAATGGCTCGAGCGGCGTATGCATCACCGGCTGGGTGCGGAACGTGTGCTCGAAGACATGGTCCGCAGCGGCGAAGGCCGGCCTTACGTCGCCACGGCGCAGTCGGAAACCGAGCGCGAGATTGGTGCCTTTGCGGCCTTCGAGGTGTTTCAGGTCGGGGAACGT
>JBAVMB010000497.1:0-2226 GCA_049689615.1 Allostellaceae bacterium | reverse complement strand
TGGATTTCTCCGCCGACGGCGGCCAGAGCTGGCACGCGGCGCATCTCGGCAAGGACGAAGGCAAATACAGCTTCCGCCGCTGGGAAACGCGCTTCACGCCCAAGGCCAAGGGCAATGCCATCCTCATGGTCCGTTGCACCAACAGCAACGGCGACGTTCAGCCGGCCGAAGCCAACTGGAATCCGTCGGGCTTCATGCGCAACATCATCGAATCGACGCCCGTGACGGTGGCGTGAGGAGACGAACGATGACACGCAAATTCCTCGCGCTCGCCCTGGTTTCCGCCGCTGCGCTCGTCGCGTTGGCCGCCGAGGCCAAGGCGCCGGCGGCGCTCAAATCGGTCGATGTGACGCTGCCGAAAAGCGCGGTCGTGCTGCCCGATGGACCCAACGTCGCGGTCGTGCGCACCACCTGTCTCGGCTGCCATTCGCCCGAGATGATCCTGTTCCAGCCGGCCTTGCCGCAAGCGGCGTGGGAGGCCGAAGTCAACAAGATGAAGAACGTCTACAAGGCGCCGGTTGACCCGAAGGACATCCCGGCCATTGTCGAATACCTGACGGCGGTGAAGGGCCCGAAATAGCCGGCCTGGCTCACCCCGGCCTTGCCCCCGCGGTCCCGGCGCTCTAAACCGGAACCGCCGGAGGCGCCGTTGGCCGAACGATCCTCACGCGAAGTCTCGCCGTACCTGAACGTCATCGGGCCGAATCAGCGGATTCTGGTGGCGGTCGTCATCGGCGCGCTCGTGACTTGGCTGCTCCGGATGGTGCTGCCGTTTCCCTATCCGATTGCGCTCGGCTGGATCGTCGGCGTGACCGTCTTCCTCGTTAGCACGGCCGTGATCCTGTCGCGCGCGACGCCTGACCGCATGCGCGCCCGCGCGCGCCGCCAGGATCCGCTGCGGCCGGTGCTATTCTCCGTCGTGATCGTCGCCTCCGCCGTCAGCCTGGTGGCGTTGGGATTCTTGCTGGGCGGGAAGGCGGCCGGCCAGTTGCCCACCGCGTCGCGCATTATCGTCGCCGGTCTCGCCGTACTCGCGTCGTGGATGCTGACCCACACGATGTTCGCGTTGCACTACGCGCACCTCTACTACGGCGACAATCCGTTGCGGAAAGGGGTGCAGGATCGCGGCGGGCTCAAGTTCCCCGAGGAGCCGACGCCCGACTTTTGGGATTTTCTCTATTTCTCGTTCGTCGTCGGCATGACCTGCCAGGTCTCGGATGTGCAGGTGACCTCGCGCCACATACGCCGGCTGGCTTTGGGACACGGCGTTTTGTCGTTCATGTTCAACGCCGTGATCCTGGCGCTGGCGGTCAATTTCATCGCGGGTGCGATTTAGAGAGCGCGAGCTGGATTACGATGCGCGGGCCAACGCGCGCTGCACCGCTTGCGGATTGCGATCGATGACCACGAGATAGGCGCGGGCTGGGCCTTGCGGCTGCCGCTCGCCTTGCTCCCAGTTCCGCACGTTCTTGATGCTGAATCCGAAGCGCGCGGCGAACGCCGCCTGACTCATGCCGAGCTTGCCGCGAATGGCCCGAACGTCGACCAGGTCCGGCACCTCGACCTTGACGACCGTTTCGCGCCGCGCGGTCTTGAGATGGCGCGCATACGCGACGGCATTTCCCATGCCTTCGATCAGCTCGGCACCGGCATCGATTTTCTTGCGCTTCTTCATCGCATGCTCCTTTTCCGAACCGCTGCGCGAAAGGCCTCCTTCAACGTATCGGCTTGCGCGCTCAACTGTTTCCTTTGCTCGGCCGACAGATTCACCCGCTGGTTCTTCGGATAGATCGCCAGCAGGCAGATCGGGAAATCCTCGCTGAAGAATTACACAGATCGCCCGATAACCCGCTCGCTTCCCACGCCCGCCCTTGCCCCAGCGCAGCTTGCGCAGGCCGCCGGTGCCGGGGATGAGATCGCCCTTTTCCGGATATCGGGCGAGGTAATCGACGAGCCCGTGACGCTCGTCCTCCGTCAGGCCGGCGCGCCGGGCCGCGCCCTCGAAGGGGTCGGCTTCCGCGACCGTGACCGGAACTTCCACGCGCCGGAGATATACCCCAATGGGGTACAGTTGTCAAGGGCCGGTTATACCCCGTTGGGGTATGGCCGACGGTGTCGGCGTCTGGTCGTTACTGTCCGGCCAACTTCATCGCGGGTGCGATCTAAAAACCCCTTGCCAGTCGGAGCCGTCGGGCACAGATTCGGATTTGGCTGGGGTGCCGGCAC
>JBAVMB010000496.1:0-1737 GCA_049689615.1 Allostellaceae bacterium | reverse complement strand
GTCTTTGCCGATCGACCACAACATGGCCAACGGCTCAACCTGCGCATGGGCTTCGCGCTGGACGTAAATGGTTCGAGCTTCAGGCTCGCCCAGATAGGGCAGCATAGGGTTCTCGCATTCCGCAGCGTGGCCAAGGCCAGATTTGTCAATCGAATCATAGACTAAACCGTCGTTCGTACGGCGGTTTTGGATTGACTGTTCATATCATGAACATGTATGTTCAGGCAATGAACACGGTTCAAAAGCTGGTTCAAACGCCTCCTTTCGGCGATAGGCACAAGCTTGGCGGACGTAAAGCAGGGATCAATGCCGCGGAACGGTAATCTCGCGGAGACAGTGGAGTTGCTCGACCATGTTTCGGGGCCAGATGCGCCGAACCAGCGCGCGCTGGCGCAGCGGATCGGCATCTCCGTGGGCCTGGTCAATGCGCTGGTCCATCGCGCCGTGCGCAAGGGCCTGATCAAGA
Organism: Allostellaceae bacterium; assembly: GCA_049689615.1. Classification (GTDB taxonomy): domain Bacteria; phylum Pseudomonadota; class Alphaproteobacteria; order ATCC43930; family CGMCC-115725; genus REEB95. The sequence continues at coordinate 1,271 of JBAVMB010000496.1, read as the reverse complement.
TCCGCGAGGCGCCGGCGCGGCGCTACGCTTATTACCTTACGCCCAAGGGTTTTGCGGAGAAGAGCCGGTTGGTTGCCGAATACCTTGATTATTCGCTGAGTTTCTTCCGCGCCGCGCGTCAGGAATATGCGGACATTTTCGCGCGCTGCGAGGCCGTAGGGCGCAAGCGCGTGGTGATTTGTGGCGTGGACGAGCTGGCCGAGATCGCGTCGCTGGCCGCGCACGGAACATCGATCGAGCTGCTCGGCGCATTCGACAGCACTACCAATCAATCCAGCGTCGCCGGTCTGCCGGTGCTGCGCGATCTGGCAAACGTCGACGGTATCGATGTCGTTGTGATCGCCGACGGCCGCAAGCCTCAGGAATGCTATGACAACATGATCGCCGCGATGGGCGCCAGCCGCGTGGTGGTGCCGGATTTCCTGCATGTGGTGACACGCGCGCCGTCGGAGCCGGAACGATGAGCGGCGAATTCTGGGCCGTCGTTCAGGTCCAACCGCGGGCAGAAGACAAGGCGCGCCAGCACCTCGCCAACCAGGGATTCATGCCCTATCTCCCGCGCTATCGCCGCCGCGTGCGCCACGCGCGCCGGATCGAAATCGTGCTGCGGCCGTTGTTTCCCGGCTATGTCTTTGTGCAGCTCGATCCGACGAAATCGCGGTGGCGTTCGATCAACGGCACAGTCGGCGTGCGCCGGGTGCTCACCGATGGCGAAGTGCCGCGCCGCGTGCCGGAGCGGATCGTGCGCGAGATCATGGCGCGCGAAGACGGGGACGGCGTAGTCGCCTTGTTGCCGCCATCGTTCGCCCGTGGCCAGGCAGTGCGGATCATCGACGGACCCTTCGCCGATTGCGACGGATTGTTTCAGGAAATGCGCGACGACGAGCGCGTCGTGCTGCTGTTTACGCTTCTCGGACGCGAGGTCCGGACGGTCGTGCCCGTCACCGCCGTTGCTGCGGCGTAAGTCATAGATCGGCCGTGCTACGACGGCCGTTCGTGTGGTTTTTATGCGCTCCGGTGATTGCGGTCACCCGGATTGCGGTAGCATTGGTTGAGCGCACAATCTTGGCGTTTAGGCTGCTAGAACCACGAAAATCCTTGCCTTTTCGCGTACAGCGCACTCTGGTAAAGTAATCCGCTCGTTTCAGTGAAAAAGGCAAGTCCGGACGAACCCAGCGGCAGTGTCAATCGGTGTAAAAGAGAAATCTCGGGCTTTCTTGCTCTAGCAACGGCGAGTCGGATCATGAAAATTCTCTTCGTTAATCCCAGCC
>JBAVMB010000495.1:0-3516 GCA_049689615.1 Allostellaceae bacterium | reverse complement strand
CGGCACGACGAATTCGTCGCCTTTGTCGCGGCGATAGGATTGCTCGATCGCGGCGCGCGCATCGGCCGCATGCGCGCCGTCGGCCGACGCCAGGGCGCGATAGGCTTGCTCGACACGATCCCAGCGTTTGTCGCGGTCCATAGCGTAATAGCGGCCAGTGACGGTGGCGATGCGGACGCGCTTCTGGTCCTTGAGCGCGACCTCGAACGCGGCGACGAAGTCGGCGGCGCTACGCGGCGGCGTGTCGCGGCCGTCGAGAAAGGCGTGCACGTTCACCGTCAGGCCTTGCTCCGCCAGGAACTTCGCCAATGCCGCAATATGATCCTGGTGCGCGTGCACGCCGCCCGGCGACAGCAGACCCATCAGATGCGCCACGCCGCCGCTGCGTTTCATCGCCGCGACAAATTCCTTGAGCGTCGGATTGCGTGTCAGTTCGCCCTGCTTGATTGCGTCTTCGATGCGCGGCAAATCCTGCTTCACGACGCGGCCGGCCCCGATGTTGGTGTGGCCGACCTCGGAATTGCCCATTTGATGCGCTGGCAATCCGACGAAGCCTTCGCTCGCCTGCATGTGCGCGTGCGGAAAGCGGGCCATGAAGCGGTCCCAATTCGGCGTCTTCGCCAGCAGGATGGCGTTGTCGTCGCGCTGTGCGCGCTCGCCCCATCCGTCGAGAATGCACAGCACGACAGGGCGCGGCCGGTTCGGCGTGGACATGCCGGATATATAAAGGAACGACGCCGCGAACGGTAGGGTCGGGGGTGGCTATTCGCGGTGATAAGGGTGGCCCGTGAGCAGCGTTTCGGCGCGATAGAGTTGCTCCAAGAGCATGCCTCGGGCGAGAAAATGCGGCCACGTCGCCGGGCCGAGTGACATTACGAAGGCCGCCTGGCGGCGCACCGCATCGGCGAGGCCGTCGGCGCCGCCGATCACAAAGGCGAGATCGGCCACGCCCGAATCGCGCCAGCGGACGACTCGCTTGGCGAAATCCGTGCTCGACAGCGCCGTGCCGCGTTCGTCGAGCACAACGACAGTGGCGCCTTTCGGTATGACATCGAGCAGGAGCGCCGCTTCGCGTGTCTTGAGCTCTGCCGGCGGCAGTTTGCGGCGCTCTTCAACTTCTCGAATGGCGAGCGGCCAACGCAGGCGGCCGGCGTAATGCGCGGCGAGGTCGCGGTGCGGACCGGGTTTGAGCTTGCCGATCGCGGCAATGGTGATGCGCATGGCGCGCGGCCGCGCTCAGGCGATCGATTCGTCCAGCGCGGCGAACGTCTCGCCCCACATCTTCTCGAGATTGTAATGGGCGCGCTGCTCCGGCCGGAAAAGGTGGACGATCACGTCGCCGGCGTCGACCAGCACCCATTCGCCGTGCTGCAACCCTTCGACCGAGAGATGCCGATAGCCGGAGTCGCGCAGCACGTCGAGCAGCCGGTCGGCCAGCGCCGCGACCTGGCGCTGCGAGCGCCCGCTGGCGATGACCATGTAATCGGCGAGGGTGGATTTGTTTTCGAGGTCGATGACGGCGATTTCTTCGGCCTTGCCGTCGTCCAGGGTGGTTTCGATCAGGCGCAACAAGGCGTCGTGACGGGCGGCGCTGCGCCGCTTCCGGGCCTTCAAGGGTTTGTTACGCGGTATGGCGATCACCTCGGATGGGTTGGCGGATTTGGGTGGCGGAATGCGGGTCGAGCATTGACCACAGGAAAATCCAGGCCGGCGGCTTGGCGCCGGGGAGCCGGCGCGCCGCGGCGGCAGGCAGACGGTAACGGGCGAAGCGATGGGCAGGCAATGCAGCCAAAGCAACGCGACAATACGAAGGACGCGCAAAGACCGCAATGGGAAGCGACGCAAAAATCTCCCGCCAGCCGCGCCAATGACGGATTTGCGACAGATTGTCCGCGCCCATCAGCCAGACGAATCTGGTCCGCGGAAAGCGCGCCTGCAATGCCCGCAGCGTGTCGACCGTGAACACTGTGCCGAGCCGGCGTTCGAGGTCCAGAACCCGGATGCGCGGATGACGCGCCAAGGCACGGGCGCCGGCCAACCGTTTTTCCGGCGGCGCCATGCCCTTGGGTGGCTTGAGCGGATTTTGCGGCGCTACCAGCCACCACACCTCGTCGAGCCCGAGCCGCCGCAGCGCTTCGAGGCTCAAATGCACGTGGCCGACATGGGCGGGGTTGAACGAGCCGCCGAGCAAGCCGACACGGCGCGGCGGCGCATGGCCGATGCCGAGAGCGGCGAGGGTCAGGGCCGCACCTGGCCGTCGCCGCGCACGACGTACTTGAAGCTGGTGAGCTGTTCGGCGCCAACCGGGCCGCGCGGCGGCAGCCGGCCAGTCGAGATGCCGATCTCCGCCCCCATGCCGAATTCGCCGCCGTCGGCGAACTGGGTCGAGGCATTGACCAATACAATCGCGCTGTCGACCTCGGTCAGGAATTTCTCAGCCGCCGCCTTCTCCTCGGTCACGATCGCGTCCGTATGATGCGAGCCGTAGTGATTGACGTGGCGGATCGCGGCGTCGAGCCCGTCCACCACCTTCACCGCCAGGATCGCATCGAGATATTCGGCGTACCAATCCTGTTCGGTCGCATTTTTGGCGGCGCGATCGAGCGCACGCACCGCTTCGTCGCCGCGGATCTCGCAGCCGGCGCCGTGCAGGTCGCTAAGGATCGGCGGCAGCAGCGTCGCAGCGATAGCGCGGTCCACCAAAAGCGTCTCGGCGGCGCCGCACACGCCGGTGCGGCGCATCTTGGCGTTGAGCACGATCTTGCGTGCTTTCGCCGGATCGGCGGCGCGGTCGAGATAGACGTGGCAGACGCCTTCGAGGTGCGCGATGACCGGCAGCCGGCTTTCGGTCTGCACCCGCTCGATCAGCGAGCGGCCGCCACGCGGCACGATGACGTCGATCAGATCGTTCATCGCCAGCATGTGGCCGACGGCGGCGCGGTCGGTGGTCGGCACCAGCTGCACAGCGGCGCGCGGCAGCTTGGCGCGTTCGAGTCCGGTCTCGATCGCAGCGACGATCGCGCGCGACGAATGGAAGCTTTCCGAGCCGCCGCGCAGGATGGCGGCATTGCCCGAGCGGATGCACAGGCCGCCGGCGTCGGCGGTCACATTGGGGCGTGATTCATAGATGATGCCAATCACGCCGAGAGGCACGCGCACGCGCTCGATCTTGAGGCCATTGGGCCGCGTCCAGGCGGCCAGAACGGTGCCGACGGGGTCAGGCAGGGACGCCACCTCCGCCAACCCGCTGGCCATCGCCTCGATGCGTTTGTCATCGAGCATCAGCCGGTCGATCATCGCCGGCGACAATTGCTTGTCGTGCGCCGATTGCAAGTCGCGGCGGTTGGCCTCGACGATCGTGCTGCGCGTGGCACGGATCGCGCCTGCCGCGTGGTTGAGGGCGTCGGTGCGCTGGTCGGCCGAGGCGCGCGCGAGAGTTGCGGCAGCAGCGCGCGCCGCTTGACCCAGCCTCTGCATCGTGTCGCGAAGCTTTTCGCTCGCCCGGTCGTCGGCGGT
>JBAVMB010000494.1:0-4309 GCA_049689615.1 Allostellaceae bacterium | reverse complement strand
GGGTTGCCCGGCGTAGTGCCAGTTTGCAGACGCGAGTTGATCCGCGCCACGGTGCCGAAATAGGCCTGCGAGTCGCGCTGGACCGAGGCGCGGGCTGTGGCGAGATCCTGTTGGCGCTGGGCAACATCGCCTTTCAAACGGTCGAGATCGCTGCGCAGGCTTTGCACCTTCTGGCCGACAACCGTGCCGGTCGACGCGCCCGCGCTGGCCGTTGCCGGCGCCGCGTTCGTCGGCTGCGGATTCAATTCGGCTTGCGACGGGGGAACCGAGTAGGTAGCAGACTGAGCCGGCGGCGCGGCCGTCACCGTGGAATGTTCACCGGACCAGTTCGTTCCGAAGAGATCGTCAGCATAGGCGCAGCCGCCAAGCAGCAACGCCGTCGCAAGAATAGCGCAGTGGCTCGCACGAATCGACATGTCGGAATTGCCCCCGTTACGCCGTTACAGTTTACGCAACGCGGCAAACCCCGACAAGCATTTAGCAACCGCCTGTGGCCGGCGAAGGCGCGGCAGGGCGGCTTGCCATCGCCCCTTGTTGCCGCTAGCTTGCGCCCCGATTTAAGCGGCACGAACGCCGTCGCGGCGCCCGTAGCTCAACTGGATAGAGCACCAGACTACGGATCTGGGGGTTGGGAGTTCGAATCTCTCCGGGCGCGCCATCGCCGGAATTTTGTGCAAACTTGCCAAAAGGCGCTTACTGAACAAGCGGTAACCATTGGTGCGTACGAACGCGTTCGTCGCGGTTAAGCCACCGGCGGCATACGTAATAACCGCTACCACGCTGACGATTTGATTCAGATCATGGTCCGCACGGTCCGTGGCCGTGTCCTATCGGCCCGCAAAACCAGCGGGTCCGATCATGCGTCCTGGATTTTTCGCCTTTCTTGCCGTCACCGCATTCATATTGATCACAGTTTTAGCGGCGCATCCGCCCGGTGGCCATATGGCCGAGACGCCGGCCCCAGTGTCCGCGACAGCGACACCGGCGACGCCCTCAGCTCCGGCCGCGGCCGGCCCAACCGCAGCAGCACCGGGGCCGAAATTCGCCGCTTCGCCGGCCCAGGCCCAGGTTGCGCTTGCCGATACAGGCGATTCGCACCTTCACGCTGGCTCGCTGACCGATGGCACGACCGCCGCCGTACGGCCGGTTAGGCTCGTCGCCGCCGCCGTGTCATCCGACAACGGCGACGTCGAAAATGGCCGTCGCGTTTTCCAGAAATGCCAAGCCTGCCACTCGCTCGAACCCGGCAAGACGCTGGTCGGGCCAAGCCTGGCGAAACTCATCGGCCGCCATGCCGGAACGCTGGAAGGATTCGACTACTCGGACGCGATGAAAAAGGCCGGCATCGTCTGGGACACTGCGACGCTCGACGCTTACCTGGCCGATCCACAAAACGTGGTGCCTGGCAACCGCATGCCATTCCCGGGCCTCAAGTCCGAGACCGACCGGCACGACGTCGTCGCGTTCCTGGCGGCAGCGGCCGGCGGCCCGCTGCCACCGGCGAAATCGTCGGGAAAGGCGCCCACCGCAGTGGGCCCATCGAGCGGCGTCGCCGATGTCACCTACACGTTGCGTTCGGGCATCGCCGAAGGCCGCATGGTGTTCGTCGGCGTCGGCGGCGCGATCGACGGCAAGGTCAATCCGACGCTGACTGCGGCCGAAGGACAGACCGTCCAGGTGACGCTGATCAACGGCGAAGGCGCCGAGCACGACATCACTTTCCCAGACCAGGGCGTCAAATCGCCGCGCGTCATCGGCAAAGGGGCCAGCACGACAATCGTGGTTCCGGCCGGCAAGCCCGGCGATTACACCTACTTCTGTAGCGCGCCGGGTCATCGGTTGGCCGGCATGGAGGGCAAGTTTACGGTCACCGCCAAGCCGGCGGCGCCGACTGTTGCACAAGCCGACATCTCGCGGGATCCGACGGACCTGCCGCCGCCGATCGGTGACCGCAAGCCAACCACCGTCCGTGTCGATCTGCAGACCGTCGAGATCGAGGGCCGGTTGGCCGAGGGCACGACCTTTGATTACTGGACCTTCAACGGCAAGGTGCCGGGCCCGTTCATTCGCGTGCGCGTCGGCGACATGGTTGACGTGCATCTGAAGAACGACGCCAACAGCTCGATGATTCACTCGGTCGACTTCCATGCCGTCACCGGTCCCGGCGGCGGCGCGGCCGCGATGCAAGTCGATCCCGGCGGCGAGAAGTTCTTCCGCTTCAAGGCGCTTTACCCCGGGCTCTATGTCTATCATTGCGCGACGCCGATGGTGGCCGAGCACATCGCCAACGGCATGTACGGGCTGATCCTGGTCGAGCCCGAGGGCGGATTGCCCAAGGTCGACCATGAGTTCTACGTCATGCAGGGCGAGATCTATACCGACGGCGCGTTCGGACAGCATGGCAGCCAGGAGTTCAGCGTCGAGAAACTGCTGGCCGAGCGGCCGGAGTATTTCGTCTTCAACGGCTCGGTCGGCGCGCTGACCAAGCTCCATCCGATGGTGATGAAGAAAGGCGAGACTGCGCGCATCTTCTTCGGTGACGGCGGTCCGAATTTCACCTCGGCCTTCCACGTCATCGGTACGATTTTCGATAAGGTCTACGATTTCGGCGGCCTCATCAGCCCGCCGCTGCGCGGTATCCAGACCGTGCCGGTGCCGCCGGGCGGTGCCGTCGTCGTCGCCTTCAAGATGCCGGTGCCGGGCCGCTACATCGTCGTGGATCACGCCCTCGCGCGCATGGAACGCGGCCTATCCGGCCTGATCATCGTCGAAGGCCAACCGACGCCCGACATCTTTGACGCGCCGGGCGGTGTGGCTGTCGGCGGCGGGCACTGAGCGCCCGCCCTTGCCGGCCACGGCGGGAAGGCGGTAAGAGAGCCGCAGCGTCTTCCCGCGAAAGGTTGCGTTTGTGGCGCGCGGTCCCGTTACCATCGTCACCGCCGGCGATACGGACATGAAAGAACACGTGCAGAAGCTCAAGACATTGCAAGGCGGCACGGTTGAAACCCGGCTGACCTATTCCGCGGTTCAGGCGCTGGCGGCGGCGAAGACGTCTGATCAGGCGCGAGTGCGCGGCTAGGCCGCGAAGAACGCCTGCAGCGCCGCCGCGGTCTCTGTCGGACATTGTTCGGGCACGTAGTGACCGCACGGCAACGCCTCGGCGGCGCTGATGTTGCTGGCATAGTCGCGCCAAATCGCCAGCGGTTGATGGTTGCGGCCGACGCCGCCGGTTGCACCCCATAAGAGCAGCACCGGACAATCGATCCGGCGTCCGGCGGCGAAGTCCGCCTCATCCATGGCGAGATCGACGCCGAAAGTGGCGCGATAGTCTTCACACATGCCGCGCACCGTCGCCGGATTCTTGAAGCAGCGCAGATACTCGGCGAATGCCTCGGGCGCAAAGAACGCGATGCCCTCGGACCCTTTGCTCAGCTTTTTGCGCAGATAGAACTCGGGATCGGCGAGCATCAGCCGCTCGGGCAGGTCGTAAGGCTGCGCCATGAAGAACCAGTGCCACGAGAACAGGCTCCAAGCGCGCGATACGTGGTTGAGCAGGTGATGCGTCGGAATAATATCGATGATCGCCGCGCGCGTAACTTTATCCGGATGGTCGAGGCACATGCGATGGAGGACACGCGCGCCGCGATCGTGGCCGGCAGCGGCGAAACGCGTGAAGCCGAGCTTGGCCATCACCTCGACATTGTCCTGCGCCATGGCGCGGAACGAATAGTTGGCGTGGTCGGCGACCGGTTCCGGCTTCGACGAATCGCCGTAGCCGCGGAGATCGGTGCACACCACGGTGAATTCCTTGGCGAGCGCCGGCGCGACCCCGTGCCACGACACGTGCGTGAACGGATTGCCGTGCATGAGCAACACCGGCGGGCCCTTGCCGCCATGGACGGTGATGATGCGCGCGCCGCCGGTCTCGATTACGGTCCGCGTAAAGCCTTCGAACACGGCTCCCCTTCGCGCCATCCTCTCGCGGCGGCGCTGTTACTTATCGTTGGCTTTCAGGAACGCGATCGTCCGGGTCCAAGCCAGGTCGGCCGCATCCTTGACGTAAGGAAAACTGGCGCCAGTTGGATTGGCGAAGGCGTGGTTCGCGTCATAGGCGTAAGCCGTCACGCTTTTGCCTGCCTTGCGCGCTTCGGCCTCGAAGCCTTTGACCATGGATGTGGTGATGTATTGATCCTGCAGCCCGTAGTGCATCAGCACCGGCCCCTTGAGCGCGCGCAACTCATCGGCGGATTTTCGAACGTTGCCGTAATAGATCACCGTGGCGTCGACCGGCGCCGCCAGCGAAGCGTTG
>JBAVMB010000493.1:0-2177 GCA_049689615.1 Allostellaceae bacterium | reverse complement strand
CAGCCGCATCGCGCGCTTCGATCAGCGCAACCAGCTTATGATGGACTTCGAGAATGTGTCGCGCGACGGTCGGCGTCAGTGCGGGGTTTCGCGACGGCCACGAAACGTGCTGCAATGAGCGTAATTGTGCTGCGAGCACGCGGTTGTGTGAGGCCTCGGCGACCGCGAGATGGAAGTCGAGGCAGGCACGTGTGAACGCCGGGACATCGGCGATTTGCTGTTCGGTGGTGCCGAGAAGGCGCTTTAAGCTGGCAATTTCTGCCGCATTAGCGTGCTCGGCCGCAAGCTCGGCGGCGAGCGTTTCGATCGCCCGTTGTGCATCGAGGATCTCGGTTGCGCTGATGCCGGCGAGATCGAGCTGGACGGCCAACGCTTCGGCGAACTGGCGCGGGTTGCCGTGTGCGATGCGCACGCCGCCACCGGCGCCCACCTTGATCTCGACGACACCGAGCGCCGCCAGTGTTCTAAGCGCGTCTCGTGCCGCCATGCGGCTGACATGGGCGCGCTCCGCAATGTCCTTCTCGGTGCCCAGGAAATCGCCCGGCTTGAGGCGCTTTTCGAACACGGCTTCGCGCACTTCGGCAACCAGGCGCGCCGAAAGTGTGCCGCCTTCCGGACGATCGCCGGTCTTGAACAGGACGTGCACCGACACTGCTGGCCTCCGATCCAGGCAGTGATCCTAGCCAACTGCACAAATATGATAAAATATTATATTTAGGACAGCATCTGCGACATAGTTGTCCGGTCGCCGCGCTTTCACCGGCCGCTGGGAGTCCTATGATCCGCGCGAACATCGGAATACAGACATGACGAAGATCGGTGTTGCCGTCGCCACCATTCTTGCACTCTCGACTGCTTCAGTGGCCGTTTGGGCGTGGATTTCACTCGGCGCCGTTGAAGTTTCGACTTCCGGCTATATCGCGTTGGTGTTGGGCGGGCTGGCGACGCTCGGCCTCGCCGGTGCGCTGATGGGCCTGCTGTTCTATTCGCACTACAAGGGTTACGACGACGCTGCCGGCGGTCGGCGCGACGACATCCACGATTGAATGGTCGCGGCCGCGATCCCGTGGAATTACCGTTGATAGACATCATCGGGCTATTGCCCCTGGCGTAACGCCATACTGTCCGGGTGCCGCGGCATGGGTTAAGAAAGCGCCGCGAGGTGGGGGATGAAGCAAACCGGATTGCATGTGGTGCTGTTGCTGGTTGCTCTGATTATGGGCCAGCCGGCGTGGGCGCTCGACCATGTGGTATTCGGAACTGATTGGCGCGCCGAAGCCGAGCACGGCGGGTATTACGCGGCTATTGCCGAAGGCATCTATGCCCGCCATGGCATCGAAGTCGAATTACGTCAAGGTGGGCCGCAGATCAACCAGACGCAATTGCTCGCCGCAGGCCGGCTCGACTTCGCGATCGTCTCGAATAGTTTCCTGCCCCTTAATGTGCTCCAGCAGCATATCCCGCTGGTCGCGGTTGCGGCGCTGTTCCAAAAAGATCCGAGCGTGCTAATCGCGCATCGCGCGGCCGGATTCAAAGATCTCGCGAGCCTCAAGGGCAGACCGATCATGATCGGTGGCGACACGCGTGTCGGCTGGTGGCTCTTTCTCAAGGCCCAGTTCGGTTATACCGACGCACAGATCCGTCCTTATACCTTCAACCTGGCGCCGTTTCTCACCAATCCACAAGCGATCCAGCAAGGCTATCTGACTAGTGAGCCTTTCTTGATCCAGCAGGCAGGTGGAGATCCGCAAGTCTTCCTGTTGGCCGATTCTGGTTATGCGAGTTACGGCTCCCTGATCGAGACGTCGGCCAAGCTGGTGCGCGACAATCCCGGCTTGGTGAAGCGCTTCGTCGACGCCTCAATTGAGGGCTGGTACGCTTATTTCAACCGTGATCCGGCTGCCGCCAACGCACTTATCAAGAAGGATAACCCCGAGCAGACTGACGCGTTGCTGGCCTATGCGCGCACGACCATGGCGAGTCATGGCATCGTCGATAGTGGTGATGCCAAGACGCTCGGGATCGGCGCGATGACCGATGCGCGCTGGCGGGCGTTCTTCTACGTGATGGCGAAGCAAGGACTCTATCCAGCCGACATGAACTATCGCCAGGCCTATACGCTGCGGTTCGTCGATCACGGCGTCGGTCTCAAGACGCAACCTTAGGCGAACGTGGCG
>JBAVMB010000492.1:0-3702 GCA_049689615.1 Allostellaceae bacterium | reverse complement strand
GTAGCAAATCGGCCTGGCCGCGATCGAAGAAATTACCGACAAAAAACGCCAGCGCACCCGCCATCACCAGGAAAATGACGATGAAGACGTAGGCGAGCGGCGTCGTGAAATAGCTCGCCAGTTCGCGCCGGAAAATGACCCAGGTCGAATGCACGGGCGCCTCAGGCAGTAATGTTGCGGAAGACTTCGTCGAGCCGGCCGCGCTCGACGCTCAGGCCGCGGACTGCCCAGCCCGCAGTGCGCACCAGATCTGTAACTTCGCCAACGATGGCCTGGCCGCCGCGCGGCAAGACCAGAAGCCCCCGGTCGCCGGATTCGTCGACCCTTTCGACGGCCGCCACACCGGGCAGGCGCCGCAACGCGGTTTCGGCTTCGTCGTGTCCGGCCACGAGACTGACGCGCACGGCGTTGTGCAGACGCGAGCGCGCGGCGAGCTCGACCGGGGTCGCGTCGGCCAGGAGGCGGCCAGCGGCGATGACGATCGCCCGCGTGCAGACTGCATCGACCTCCTCGAGCAAATGCGTCGAGATCACGATCGCCTTTTCCGACGCCAGCGCGCGGATGAGGGTGCGGACCTCGTGCTTCTGATTGGGATCGAGTCCATCCGTCGGCTCGTCGAGGATGAGTACGTCCGGATCGTGTAACAGAGCCTGCGCCAAGCCGACGCGGCGCTTGAAGCCTTTGGACAGAGTCTCGATCGGCTGTTCCATTACCGACGAGAGCGCCGTCCGTGCCACCGCAAGATCGATGCGCCGCTTGGCTTCGTCGCCGGCGAAGCCGCGGATTTCAGCGATGAAGCGCAGGAAGCTGCGCGGCGACATGTCGGGATAGGCGGGCGCACCTTCCGGCAAATAGCCGATCCGGCGTTTGGCGGCGATCGGATCGGCGACGATGTCGGCGCCACACACGATCGCCGTGCCTTCGGTCGGCGCGAGGAAGCCGGTAATCATTTTCATCGTTGTGGACTTGCCGGCGCCGTTCGGTCCGAGAAAGCCCAGCACCTCGCCCCGGCCCACGGAAAACGAGACGTGATCGACCGCCAGGATGGGGCCGAACCGGCGCGTGAGGTCGCGGACCTCGATCATCTCGGCCATGGGAACATCGGTTGGGGATTGGGTACGCATGTTTGCCGTGCCGCGGAGCGCCATCTGCGGCGTTTTACACCGTCGAATCAAGCATGTTCAAACGCGCGGCGAACACTTAATTCACTGTAATGTCGCTCGCCCGCAGATTGCGTCAGCCGGTCGCCATGCGCGTCGGCCGGCCGCTATCGCCGTCGCTGCGCGCTTGGGCCATGCCGACGACACGTTCGGCCGGCAGTACCACCGTGACGATCGTGCCTTCGCCGACACGGCTTTGCAGGCTGATCTCGCCGCCATGCAGCTGAACGAGCCCGCGCGTGATCGACAGGCCGAGGCCTGTGCCTTCGATCTTGCGGTTGGGCTCCCGCTGCACCCGCTCGAACGGATGGAACACCCGCTCGATCGAGTCCGCCGGAATGCCGATGCCGGTATCCGTCACCCGGACCACCGCGTCGCCGCGGCTGCCCAACGTGACAGTGACGCTGACCTCGCCGCCCTCGGGCGTGAATTTGACCGCGTTGGAGAGAAGATTGAGCAGGATCTGACGCACGGCCTTGGGATCCGCCTTGACCGCCAAATCTTTCAGCCCGCCGGTCGTTACGGCAATCGATTTTGCCTGCGCCGGTATCTCGATCAACGCCACCGCATCCTCGATCGCCGCCGTCAGCAATACGCGCTCCTCGCGCAGCTCCAACCGGCCAGCTTCGATTTTCGCCATCTCAAGCAGATCGTCGATCAGCGCCAGCAAGTGCTTGCCGCTCGACTGTATGAGGCGGGCATAGTCACCGTACCTTTTGTCGGTCAATGGCTCGCAGGTCTGCGCGTCGATCAGCGACGAGAAGCCGATGATGGCGTTGAGCGGCGTGCGGAGCTCGTGACTGGTCTTCGCCAGGAACATCGACTTGACCCGGTTGGCATTCTCGGCTTCACGCCGCTCGCTCATCAACGCGACGATTGTCAGCACGTTCATCGCCAGCAGCACGACCAATGTACCGACGAGCTGGAGCGGATTGGCCAAGGAATGATTCTGGAACGGGCCGTAGCCGGCGACGGTGCCGGCAGTCGCCACGATCGCCACCAGCGACACCAGCGTATAGGCGGAGCGCAGCGACATGCGCAGCGCGATCCACGACAGCGGCACCACGAGCAGAAACGGAAACGCCGAACGGATATACGTGCCGCGCAGCGGCGGAGTCAAAAATAGGATGATGCTGACGACGGCAATCCAGGCCCATACCACCAGATCCCGGCGGCTGAAGCCACTCGGTGCGCCCACTGTCTGCAATTCGAGTTCAGGTTCAAGCCCGAGCCACAGGATCACCGCCGGTGCGAGATAGAGCGTTCCGCCGCTATCCGACAGCCACCAATTCACCCAAATCGAATAGAACAGCGCCGGATCTGGATGACCGAGCGTTGTCGCGATGGCGCCGCCAGTGGCGGTGATGGCCGGATTGAGGAACGTCGTGCAGACGAGGAATCCAAGAACGCCAGCAAACGCCGTGAACAAGCCTGTGCGCGGCCGCCATCGCCGCAAGACGACGGCGCCGACCACGGGCCCTAGCCCATTGGTGACCGATATGATCGTCGAGATGTAAAGGGCCGGGGCAAACAACAGGTCGTTGGTGAGGAACGAACCTACGAAGATGCCAGGAAAAAGACGCCAGCCGCCGATCATCGCGGCCACCATGGCGACGCCGGCCGGCAGCCAGATCGGCGCCGGAAAAAGGCCGTAGGCGGCGAAGAACCGGGCGACGGCAATACCGAGGAGGAAATACAAGCCGGCGACGATGACGTTGGCGATCAGCCATCCCGGCAAACCACGTTGATCGATGGCGGCTAGACTCCACGGGCTTTGCCCGCGCGCACCCGCATCCCAACGACCCAGTACAGGCGACATCAATTCCCCCGCACCAAATCATAACGCAGTTCACGACGCGAGCGAAGCGCGGTTTACCGTCGCGCGGCGCCGGCTGCGCTCAGACGATTGCCGGAAAGCGCGTCGCATCCTCGCGGGCAAACTCCATGACCAACAAGTCCGCCGCCTGAACGCTTTTTAGTCGTTCGACTAATTCGGTCAGGCGATGGCCCGGCACGGCAAACGTCATCTCGGAATCCGACATGCCGGTGCGTTCGCGACTCAGCGCGCATCCGGTCGAAACCGCGAGGGTGCCATGCTCTTTCGCGATGGCAATGATATGGCATTGCGGTTTGCCTTCGAATCGTAGTTCAGGATAGGCCGCGTGCACCTTCATCACCTGCTTGGCGTCGAGACGCAGGAACACCACGTCCGGATCGACGACGGTTCGGCCCAGCGGCCCATAGATGATCGCACCCGGCTTGCGCGTGACAGTGGCGATCTTGGGAAAAGCTTCCGGCGCGACCCAATTTGCTTCAACGAGCCCGGCGACATCGGCGCCGTTGGCTGCCTCGGCGAGCGTCTTAAAGCCGTGCGTCAAACTGCCGACGCTGCAATTGCCGTGATCGTCCGCGACCGTCGCAAAGGTCTGCCGGGTTGCCACCATCCAGAAAACGCAGCTGGCAGCGACGGACCCGGTGCGCCCATCGGCCGTCGGTGGCGGCATCGATTCGGCGGGACGCGCGAGGTCCGCCGGCGCCGCAT
>JBAVMB010000491.1:0-6308 GCA_049689615.1 Allostellaceae bacterium | reverse complement strand
GACGTAGATCATCTGCACCGGAAGGTCGCTGGCTTCGATCGAAGCGGCGAAATCGAGCATGCGGTCGGCGCCGCGGCCGCCGAACATCATCAGGCCGGTGAGCCGGTCGGGCGCCAGGCCCAAAGCCGCGCGCGCGGCAGCCACGCTCGCCGGCGTATTTGCACGCGCCAGTGAGTGGAATTTTGGCGACAGCACCAGACCTTTGGCTTCGATGATCTGCTCGGGTGGCAAGCCGAAGCGGCGCGCCTGTTCGCGGCATTTTTCAGTGCCGCAAACGACGTATTGATCCGCGTTCTGGATCCAGGCGGCGTGCATCGGCTCGCAAAAATCGGTGACGATGGTGACGAACGGAATTGTGCCGCCGAGCTGGCGCAGGCTGGCGGCGACCGCCGCGTTGATCAGCGGCATCACCGAGACGACCATGTCGGGCCGCTGTGCGCGCAGATAGGCCGAGAGCTGCCGGACCACGAAAGGCGAACCGAGCCGGATGGCGACCGACGAGCCGGCGGCAATCACCGGCCACAGCACGCGGGTATGGCCGCGGCGCAGCGCGTATTCGTTGTAGATGTCGGGCCCCGACATGCCGGTGAGCGCGCGGAATGGATCGAGTCCAGTGAGGATTTCGCGATAGACGTCGACCGAGTCGATTCGCCACGGCTTTTCGGCGGCGAGATGCTCGCGCAGCACGCGCGCGGTGGCGACGTGGCCATAGCCGCTGTCGGTGTAGAGCACGAGGACGCGTTTGGCATCGCCCGTCGAATCCGCTGCTGCAAGACTGGCGACGGGCAGCGCGCGGGATGATTCGTCTGCGTGACGGGCCGGCGCGCCGAATATCTCTGTATCAAGCACGGGCGCGACTGTGGCGCAGACGCGTTGCGGAATGATGGCGTTTTTGATTCAGGACGATGACGGCAGACGAACTCTGCGCCGTCGCGATACGGCTGTGCTATACGCTCGCCGCATCTATGTTCTTTGCCAACCGCGCCGTCAATCGTCTCGCCGTCCATACCGCGCTTCAGCAACTCGCGTGGTGCATGTCCGGTGCGTTCTTCGGCGTCTATCTGCTGCGCGCCGGTCTAGCACCGTCGGTTCTGTTCCTCGCCAGCGCCGGCGTGCTGTTGCTCCGCTTCGTGATGCGGCCGCTGGTGCTGCTGGTCGCGCCGCGCATCGGCCTGCGCACCACGCTGGTCATCGGCACGCTGCTCACGGCGCTGCAATATCCGGCGGTCGGTTTGGTGCATGGTGCCGACGCGACGCTGGTTTTGTTTTGCCTCATCGGTGCGCTGGCCGGCGTGTTCTATTGGCCGTGCTACCACACCTTCTTCGCCGCGCTCGGCGACCGCGAGCATCGCGGCAGTCAGGTCGGCATGCGCCAGGTGTTGATGGGCATCGCCGCGGTCGTCGGTCCCGCCGCCGGCGGCGTCATGCTGGCACGCTTCGGTCCATGGGTGGCGTTCGGCACCGCTGCCGCCGTCCAGGTGCTCGCTGCCCTGCCGCTGTTCGCGGTGCGCGAGCCGCCGCTGGCACGCCGTCTGCCGCGCGGCGCCTATGCCGCATCGTGGAGCGGCGTTCGGCTCTTCGCCGCGGACGGTTGGATGCTCGCCGGCGCGTCGCTCGCCTGGGACATCACCATGTTCCGCGCGCTGCAATCGCGCTTCGATCAGTTTGGCGGCGTGCTGGCGCTGGCGGCATTGGCCGGCGCGCTCGGCAGCGTCGTGCTCGGCCGCTTCATCGATTTGGGCCACGCGCGCCGTGTCATCGCCTTCAACGCAGCCATGCTGTGCACCGGGGTTTTGCTGCGCACCTTCTGCACGCTCACGCCGGCTGCGGTCATCGCGGTCGCACTCGTCACCACCGCGCTCGGCGGCATGTACGTGCCGGTGCTGATGACCGCCTTCTACAACGCGTCGAAAGTGTCGCCCTGCCCGTTCCGCTTCCAGTTCGCGGCCGAAGGCGGCTGGGATTTCGGCGGCGCCGGCGTCAGCCTCATGGCAGCGCTGCTCTGTGCCGCCGGCATGGCGCCGCAAGCCACCATCCTGCTGGCGCTGCCGGCAGTGCTGACACAGGCGTGGCTGCTGGCGCGCGTCTATCGGCTGCGGTCGCCGACCCAACCGGCGCGTTTCGAAGCGGCACCGTCGGCGCCGTTGCCCTGAGCCCAAGCATGTCCCGGCCTGCCGCGGATTGATCCAGGTCAAGCTCCGCGTTGTCCCATGCGGATAAGCTCGGTCTCCATTGATCGAACCGATCGGCCGAGAGACGAGGAGAGCATGCCAGACACCACCACACATCCTGGGATTCAATCTGAAATCGAAACCCTGCGCACCGAAATCCGCCAGCTTCAGGTCAATCTCGCCAACCTTACCGACAGCGTGCGCGGCGTCGTCCGCGCCGGCAGTGCCGAAGCGATCGACCGCGTGAACGACACCGCCGAAAAGGCGTGGTCCGAGGCGAAAGGCGTGGTCGAGGGGCTGGCGCACCAGGTCGAGGAAAAGCCGCTCACCGCCATGATATCGGCGTTCTCCATCGGCATGCTGCTCGGCCTGCTGTTCACCAACCGGCGCGCCTAGCACACGAGACGGCGATGGATCGCCTTGTCGCACGTGTTGCAGTCGCGGCTTCCGGCCTGCTGCTCTTCGCCATACTCGTGGTCGCCGCCGTGGCGTTTCTGTGCATCGCGCTCGATAGCGCGCTGCTCGTATGGCTGACGCCGCCGATGGCGGCCCTGGCGACCGCCGCCGCGATGCTGGCCACCGGCTTGGTGATCGTGTTCGTCGTCGTGCTCGCCGTGCGCTCGCGTCGGAAAGCCAACGAGCCCTTCGGCACGCGGCTAAGCCGCGAGCTGACGTCGCTCGCCAGCCACCACGCGACCGGCGCGGTTACCGCCGCCCTGCTCGCCGGCTTCGCGATCGGCGCCGTGCCGCCGTTGCGCACAGCGCTCAAGGACATGCTGACGAAGTAAAAGCGCCTCTGACGCCGAAGCCTGCCGCACGCCGGCCGCGCACGTCGCCGGCTGGCCTGATATAAAAGCCACCGAACGGTTGGGGCATTCGGCATGAGCGAGCGCTTTCGTGGGCGGCGCGAGGATTTTCGGCTGCTGACCGGCCGCGGCCGCTATACCGCCGATCACAACCTTCCGAATCAACTTCACGCCACCTTCCGCCGCGCCGACCGCGCGCATGCGATCATCCGCGCGATCGACAAGCACGCCGCCGAATGCGCGCCCGGTATCGTCGCCGTGCTCACCGGCAAGGATGTCGCCGACGCCGGCTTGAAGGCAGTGCCGCCGTTCTCGCCGCCGCCGGGCCGCGGCGGCACGAAGCTACTGGTGCCCGAACGGTCACTGCTGGCACGCGACCATGTGCGCTTCGCCGGCGAGGAGATTGCGCTGGTGATCGCCGAAAGCCACGCCGCCGCGATCGACGCCGCCGATCTGATCGAGATCGATTACGAGGATTTGCCGCCGGCGATCAGCTTCGAGGCGGCGTTGGATTCCGGCGCGCCGCAGATCCACGATAACATCCCCGGTAACGTCTGCTTCGAGTTCGAATACGGCGACGCCGCCAAGACCGCAGCCGCGCTCGCCGCGGCTGCGCGCATCGTCCGGCTGACCGTCGAAAGCCCACGCGTCGCGCCCAATCCGATGGAAGTGCGCAGCGTCCTCGCCGCCTATGACGCGACAGCGAACCGTTACGAGATCTGGTGCGCGCATCAAGGCCTGCCGGCGATGCGCAATCAGCTTGCGACGATGCTCGGCGTTGCGCCCGAAGCTGTGCGCGTCAACCACACCGATGTCGGCGGCGGCTTCGGCGCGCGCGTTTCGCCGTTTCCCGAGTTCGCACTGCTGCTGCACGCCGCACGCCGCCTCGGCCGGCCGGTCAAGTGGCAGTCGACCCGGTCGGAGGATTTCCTCTGCGACAATCACGGCCGCGGCGTGCGGGTCAGCGGCGAGCTCGGCCTCGACCGCGACGGCAGATTCATCGCGCTGCGCACAGAATGGCTGTGCGACGAAGGCGCCTATCTGGTGCCGAGCGGCGCCATGACCAATTGCCTCAATCCGCAGCAGATGGGCGCCGGCGCCTATCGCATCGACGCGGTCTACGGCCATCATCTGCTGGTGATGACCAATGCGGCGCCGACCAGCGCCTATCGCGGCGCGGCGCGGCCCGAAGCGGCGCTGATCGTCGAGCGCCTGGTGGACGAAGCGGCGGTCCAACTCAGCATCGATCCATTTGAGTTACGCCGGCGCAACGTGCTGACCCGCGAACAGCTGCCCTACAAGACACCGACCGGCAGCACCTTCGACAGCGGCGATTTCCGCGCGCTCATCGACCGCGCCGAGCAGGTGTCGGACTGGCGTGGCTTCGCGGCGCGGCGCACGGCGGCGGCGAAAACGGGCAAGCTGCGCGGCATCGGCTGCGCCGTGTTCGTCGAGCCGTCGGGCGGCGGCGCTGCACCCAAGGACCAGATCGCCATCCGTTTCGACCGCGACGGCCGCGCGAATCTTTACAACGTCGCCGGACCAAGCGGCCAAGGCCACGAGACCGTCTTCGCCGAGTTGATGGCAGGCTGGCTCGGTCTCGACCCAGCACGCGTGGTGGCGCGCGTGAACGATCCCGACGCGCCGCCGCTGATCGGCAACGCCGCGATCGGCTCGCGCTCGACCCTGGCACAGGGCGGCGCGTTCAAGCTCGGCTCGGTCGAGATCATCCGCAAGGGAATGGCGCTTGCCGCGGAGGAGCTCGAATGTGCTGCCGCCGATCTCGAGTTCCGCGACGGCAGCTACGTCGTCATAGGCACCGACCAAGCCATCGCGCTGGCCGAGCTCGTCGACCGGCACAAATCCGAAGCGCCGCATCCGCTCGACACGATCGCCGAGCAGCCGGCGCAACGCGCTTTTCCCAGCGGCGGGCATGTCGCCGAGGTCGAGATTGACGCCGAGACGGGTGCGGTCGCGGTGGTGCGGTATACCGCGGTCGACGATGTCGGCGTTCTGATCAACCACACGCTCGCCGAAGGCCAGATCCACGGCGCCGTGATGCAAGGCGCCGGCCAGGTATTTGGCGAGCAATGCGTCTACGATCCGGCGACCGGCCAGCTCCTCACCGGCAGCTTCATGGATTATGTCGCGCCGCACGCCGCCTTGATCGGCGGCTTCACCATCGCCGAGGTCAGCGTGCCGAGCCCGAACAACGCACTCGGCGCCAAGGGCGTTGGTGAGGCCGGCACCATTGGCTCGCTTCCGGCGTGCATGAACGCGGTGCTCGACGCGCTGCGCCGCGCCGGTGTTGCGCGCTTCGACATGCCGGCGACGCCGGGTCGACTATGGGAGGCGATTAGGAAGGCACGAACTTCGCGCTGAGATTGGCGCGCCCAGTTGGACTCGAACCAACGACCTGCCGCTTAGAAGGCGGCTGCTCTAATCCTCTGAGCTATGGGCGCGTCGCGGCAATCATCCGCCGTCAGCTTGGGCGCTGCCAGCGGAAATTGTCGGCGTAGCTCTTGGGTCTGAATTTCGGATCCTGCGGCTCGATCACCGAGTAATCCATGCCGTTCTTCTTGGCGAAGGCAACGGCCTCGTCGAGCGTGCCGAAGCGCAGCCTGACCTCGTTGAGCGTGTCGGCGGCGCTCGACCAGCCCATCAATGGATCGGGCACGCGCGGCGTCGCCTCTTCATAGGTCAGGAGCCACGTCTTGGTCGGAGCGCGGCCCGACTGCATGGCGTTCTTGCTTGGCCGATAGACGCGCGCGTGCGGCATCGAAATCCTCTTTTATGGTCGGGGCGACACGATTCGAACGTGCGACCCCCTGCTCCCAAAGCAGGTGCTCTACCAGGCTGAGCTACGCCCCGAAGGCCGGAATTTGCTATACGCTTCGGTGGAAAAGCGCAAGGAAGGCAGATCACGGAACCCGGTTTTTGCACCTATTTCGCTGTCATGGCCGGGCTTGACCCGGCCATCCACGACTTGAACACATGGATGCCCGGCTCAAGGCCGGGCATGATGATCCATTAACGTCGCATCCTAACAGGCACCAAAGCCATGACCGTCCGCCTGCTCGACCTCACGCCCAAGCTTCAGGATTACATCCTGTCGGTATCGTCGCGCGAGACCAAGCTGATGGCGCGGCTGCGCGAGGAAACCGCGAAAATGCCCGGCGCCGGCATGCAGATCCCGCCGATCCAGGGCCAGCTCCTCGCCTTTCTGGTATCGCTGATCGGCGCGCGACGCGGCATCGAGATCGGTACGTTCACCGGCTATAGCGCGCTGTGGGTGGCATCGGCGCTGCCCGAAGACGGCAAGCTCATCTGC
>JBAVMB010000490.1:0-1633 GCA_049689615.1 Allostellaceae bacterium | reverse complement strand
GCTTTAGCCTCTCGCTTCGGCCAGCACGGCGCCGAGCGTGCGCTCGGCCAGCGTCAGCTTGAATGCGTTGTCGCGTGTCGGTTTGGCGTCGGCGAAGAGACGCGCAGCGACCGCCTTAGCGCCGCGCGGCATTTCCGTCTCGGCCGCCGTGATACGCCACGGCTTCGGCGCGACGCCGCCGAGCGCCAAGCGTCCAGTGCCGTCGCGCTGCACGACCGCGCCGACCGAGACCAGCGCGAACGCATAGGACGCGCGGTCGCGGACCTTGCGGTAGATGTGCGTGCCGCCGAGCGGCTTAGGCAGTGTCACTGCGGTGATGAGTTCGCCCGGCTCGAGCACGGTTTCGAGGTGCGGCGTGTCGCCGGGCAGCCGGTAGAAGTCGGCAATCGGAATGCTCCGCGCCGTGCCGTCGGGCCGCGCAGTCTCTACGATTGCGTCGAGCGCCATCATCGCCACCGCCATATCGCTCGGATTCGTCGCGATGCACGCCTCGCTCGTCCCGATGATGGCGAGCTGGCGGCTCACGCCGCCGATCGCGGCGCAGCCGCTGCCGGGCTTTCGTTTGTTGCACGGCTGGTCGGTGTCGTAGAAATACGGACAACGCGTCCGTTGCAGCAGGTTGCCGGCGGTCGTGGCCTTGTTGCGCAACTGTCCCGAGGCGCCGGCGAGCAGTGCTCGTGCCAGTAAACCGTAGTCGCGGCGCACGCGCTCGTCAGCGGCGAGATCGGTGTTGCGCACCAGCGCGCCGATGCGCAGGCCGCCGTCGGGCATTGCTTCGATCTTGTCGAGGGCGAGATTGTTGACGTCAATCAGGTGAGAAGGAGTCTCGATCTGGAGCTTCATCAGGTCGAGCAGATTGGTGCCGCCGGCGATGAATTTGGCGCCCGGTACGTGCGCGGCGGCGGAGGCCGCTTCGGCCGGCGAGGTGGCGCGCTCGTAGGTGAAGGATTTCACGGCTGTCTCCCTGCGACTTCGGTGATTGCTTCGACGATGTTGGAATAGGCGCCGCAGCGGCAGATGTTGCCGCTCATGCGCTCGCGCAGTTCGACGGCGGTGAATTGCGGGCGCGCGGCCAGGTCGGCGCTGACATGGCTCGGAATGCCGGCCTCGATCTCATCGAGCAAGGCGACGGCCGAACAGATCTGGCCCGGCGTGCAATAGCCGCATTGATAGCCGTCATGTTTGATGAAGGCGGCCTGCAGCGGGTGCAGCCGGTCCGGCGTGCCGAGTCCTTCGATGGTGGTGATGCGCTCGCCCTCGTGCATCACCGCGAGGGTGAGGCACGAGTTAATGCGCCGCCCATCCACGATCACCGTGCAGGCGCCGCACTGGCCGTGATCGCAGCCCTTTTTGGTGCCGGTCAGATGCAAATGCTCGCGCAGCGCGTCGAGCAGCGTGGTTCGCGTGTCGAGTTCGAGCACGCGAGCTTCGTCATTCACGGTGAAAGACACTTTTAACCGCGCAGGAGTCATTGCAGGCGACATGACACGTTCTCCGATGGCCGAATTATGCGCCTTGGCCGCTGTTTGGCGGCTCTGGCCGCCGTAGGGCGGCAGTTCCAATCAACAGATTGCGCCGGACTAATTCCGTTTCAACGGGCTACGGCACCTTGGGTTCCGGACGAGCGCCGGAT
>JBAVMB010000489.1:0-2324 GCA_049689615.1 Allostellaceae bacterium | reverse complement strand
CAGATGCTCACTTATCTGCGTCTAAGTGGCCGCAAAATCGGGCTGTTGATGAATTTCCATGGTGCCGTATTGAAGGACGGATTGCGTCGCATAGTCCTAGGATAGAAACTCTCCGTGTTCTCCGTGTCTCCGTGGTGAATTGAGGGAGCCCGTCATGCACGTCGTCATCTTCGAGGTCGAACCGAAGCCGGGGCACGAAGGCGATTACCTCGACATCGCCGCCGCGCTCAAAAGCGATCTCGAGAAGATCGACGGCTTCGTCTCGGTCGAGCGCTTCCGCAGCATGAACAAGGACGGCAAGATCCTGTCGCTGTCGTTCTGGCGAGATGCCGACGCGGTGAAGCGCTGGCGCGAGCACGCCAGGCACCGCCTGGCGCAGGTGCAGGGCCGCACCGGCATCTTCGCCGACTACCGGATCAGCGTCGCCGCGGTCGACCGGCAATACGGCATGTTCGCGCGCGCCGAGGCGCCGCAACCTGCGCCCGAAACGGTCAAGCGCTGAAATAGATCCTCACCCTGAGAAGCGAAGCGTCTCGAAGGGTGAGGAGCTGCACGCCCTCTTCTTATTTTTTCCTCGTCCCCTGAAAGGGAGAGAGGCTTCTATTTTTCTTCCCTCTCCCCCAACGTGGCGGAGAGGGCAGGGTGAGGGGTAGGCGCCGCGAGTCTTCTCCATTCTCCAGCGAACTGCGGTATTCTCGGTCCATGAAAGCAAAAAAACCGCAATCGCAGCGCCGGAAACTCATCGCGGCTGCCCACATGGTTGAGGCCGATCACGACGAGGCTGCGTTCGAGAAGCGGCTGAGGAAGATCGCGAAGCCGAAGCCGGCGACGAAGCGACGGCCAAAGCGCGGCAAATGATTCCGCCGCGAAGTAGCGCCCGCTGCTACCGCCAGTCGATCGTCGGAATCTTCGCGATCGCCGCCGGGCCGAGATAGAGCCGGCGGTTCTGCGCGCTGATCGGCAGCTGGATCTGCTTCCGGCCGTCGTCGCCCTGCTGCGAAATCATGTTGAGGACGATGCGCGCCATGCCGGCGTCGCCTTCGGGCAGCGCGCCCGTATTCACCGCCGCGTCGATCATTTCGTTCTGACCCCTGATCGTCGCGGTCAGCGCCGCCAGCGGCTGCAGATCGTCGTCGAGCGCCAGCGTGCCCTGCGCGTCGATGTCGAGCCGGTCCCACGCCAGATGCGCGCTGGCGAACTCGATCGCGCCGCCTTTCTTGCGCCAGGCGTCGAGCATCTGCGGCAGCGGCGCCGGCACCACCGTGCCGTCGATCGTCGCCGTCGCGGAAATGTCCTGGATGGTGGTGCCGAACGGCGCCGGCGCGGTGCGCAGATGAGCGCCCTGCACGTCGAAGCTCACCAACAGCGCCGGATCATGGTCGGTCTTGGGCGGTGACTTGGGCTGTTGCAGCGCCACATGCGCTGAGTCGACGCCCATGCCCTGTGCCGCGCCGCGGCCGGTCAGGTCCGTCGCTGTGATATCGCCGGTGCCGCCGGGCTGGATCGGCACCGAAACTGTGCCGTCGAGCGTCTTGGCGTCGAAACCGGCCGATTGCAGCAGCAGCTCGACCCGCGCGCCGTGGTGCGCGCTGAAATGCCAGTGCCGCAGATCCCACGGCGCCGACGAAAACGCGATGTCGGTGGCGTGCATCTGATAGGGCAGCGGCTTTGCCGCGGCGACGTCGAAGCCGTCGAAGCGCAAACGCACGGCAAACGGATAGCCGCCGATCTTCACCGCGTTCCATTTGATATCGAGGCCTTCGGCGCGCCGCGCCTCGACCCACGGACCCATCTCCTTCTGGATTATACCGACGAGGTAATACCAATAGCCGGAGTACGCCGCGGCGATTACGACCAGCAGCCCCCCGATCACCCACGCATTGCGGCGCATGCACGAACTATACGGCGAATGCGCGGCGCGGTCGAGCGGGCGGCAGCGATCTCTTTTGTTGCGCCACTTTATTGTCATGCCCGGATTTTTTTCCGGGCATCGACGTCTGCTTTTTCTTTGCGCTACCGCGTCCGCCATCCCTGATCGGTGAGGACGATCGCCGGCCGCACGCGCGTCTTGCAGCGGTCGCAGCGCATCTTTTCGCGCAGGTCGCGCAGCGTCACGTCGCCGTTGAACGACATGAGCTTGCGCGGATCGAGCCGCACCGCATGGCCGCATGCGATGCACAGGATCCACAGCATGGTGTGCGCCGCGCAGGCCTCCGACAGGCGTTCGATGGGTCCGATATGGGGCCGCACGGCTGACCATTGTTCTTGAAATGTTCACCATACTCTGGCAGCCTTGCAGGCCCCTGGGAAGAGGCGGAAATGGA
>JBAVMB010000488.1:0-6431 GCA_049689615.1 Allostellaceae bacterium | reverse complement strand
TTGACATGGAAGGGGTCGTAGGTTCAATCCCTGCCACGCCCACCATTTTCTCCGCGCGACGCAGCTGAGCGGCGCAATGTTTCCGCCGCAGCGTATCGTCTGTCTGACCGAAGAAACCGTCGAGACGCTCTATCTCCTGGGCGAGCAGGACCGCATCGTCGGCATCTCGGGCTATACCGTGCGGCCGCCGCAGGCGCGCCGCGACAAGCCGCGCGTCTCGGCCTTCAATTCCGCCAATATCGACAAGATCGTCGCGCTCCGACCCGATCTGGTGCTGGCATTCTCGGATATCCAAGCCGACATCGTCGCCGATCTGATCCGCGGCGGCATTGCCGTGCATGCGTTCAACCAGCGGACGCTGGTGGAAATCTTCGCCATGATCCGGACACTGGGCGCCTTGGTTGGCGCGGGCGAACGTGCCGATGCGCTGGCGCGGTCGTATGAAGAGCGGGTCGCCGCGGCACGCGCGGCACAGCCGACGCGCCGGCCTAAGGTGTTTTTCGAGGAATGGGACGATCCGCTGATCTCGGGTATCGGCTGGGTCTCGGAATTGATCGAGGCTGCGGGTGGGGTCGATATCTTTCCCGAGCTTGCGTCTGGCCGAGCGGCCAAGGAGCGGATCGTCGCGCCAGCCGACGTGGTCGCGCGAGCGCCTGACATCATCGTCGGCTCGTGGTGCGGCAAGAAATTCCGACCCGAAAAAGTCGCTGCGCGGCCCGGCTTCGACACAGTGCCGGCGGTGCGCGCCGGCGCCCTGTACGAAATCAAATCGTCGCTCATCCTTCAGCCGGGTCCGGCGGCGCTGACTGACGGTCTCGACGCGATCCGGCGGATTATCGCGGCCTGGGCGGGCTGATCTCGTCATTGAACCGACTCCGAACCGGAATAATTCCGTCATCGCCGCGTGTTAGCTAGGCGGCATGTTCAGATTCGTGCTCGCGTCCGGGGAATAAACGGCGCGATGGATCACATCGACGGCATCCACCGCTATCGGACGATCTGGATTTCCGACATTCATCTGGGCACGCGCGGCTGCAAGGCCGAGTTCCTGCTCGATTTCCTGCGTCACACCGAATCCGATTTTCTCTACCTCGTCGGCGACATCGTCGACGGCTGGCGCCTGCGCAAGAGCTGGTACTGGGCGCAAAGCCACAACGACGTGATCCAGAAAATCCTGCGCAAGGCGCGCAAGGGCACCAAAGTCTTTTACATTCCGGGCAACCACGATGAATGGCTGCGCAACTGGGTCGACCTCCAGCTCGGCGGCGTCGAGCTGGTACAGGATGCGCTGCACGTCACCGCCGACGGGCGACGGCTGCTGGTGCTGCACGGCGACGATTTCGACGGCATCGTCCGCTATGCCAAATGGCTCGCGCTGCTCGGCGATGGTGCCTACGAGCTGTCGCTCAAGCTGAACCACTACTACAACCTGTTGCGCCGCCGTTTCGGCTATTCGTACTGGTCGCTGTCGGCCTATCTTAAAAGCAAGGTCAAGAACGCCGTCCAGTTCGTCAGCGATTATGCCGACGCGATCGTCGCCGAGGCGCGCCGGCGGCATGTCGACGGCGTCGTCTGCGGCCACATCCATCAGGCCGAAATCCGCACTATCGGCGGCGTCCTCTATTGCAACGCCGGCGATTGGGTCGAAAGCTGTTCGGCGCTGGTTGAGCATGTCGACGGCAGCCTCGAAATCATCCGCTGGGTCGAGCTCAATGCCCTCGATCCGCTGCGCCCGGTTGCGCGGTCGGAGAAGGCGTTCGAACCCGCGGCGTGAAGATCCTCATCGCCAGCGACGCTTGGTCGCCTCAGGTCAACGGCGTCGTCCGCACGCTCAAATCCATTTTGCCCGAACTCGGCGCGATGGGGCACGCGGTGACGACGCTGACGCCCGACATGTTCGCGACCGTGCCGTGCCCGTTCTATCCGGAAATCCGCCTCGCCTTCTGCGCCGCCAAGCCTGCCGCTACGCTCATCGAACAGGCGAATCCGGATGCGATCCACATCGTCACCGAAGGGCCGCTCGGTTTCGCTGTGCGGCGCTGGTGTCTCGATCGCGGCTTCGGCTTCACCACCGCCTATCACACCCGCTTTCCTGAGTATCTTGCCGCCCGCTGCGCCATCCCATCGCGCGTCACCTATGGCGTACTACGGCGGTTCCATGCGCCGGCCCGCGGCATCATGGTCGCGACCGAATCGATGCGCGCTGCGCTTTCGGCAAAAGGCTTCCGCAATTTGCGGCCATGGAGCCGCGGCGTCGATCCGGCAAAATTCGATCCTGGCCACCGCCAGAAAGACATCGGCTTCAAGCGGCCGATCTTTCTTTCCGTGGGCCGTGTCGCGCTGGAAAAGAACTTGCCGGCTTTTCTCGATCTCGATTTGCCCGGTTCGAAACTGGTGGTGGGCGAAGGGCCGCAGCTCGATCGGCTCAAGCGCCGCTATCCGGCCGCGCACTTTCTCGGCCGCGTCGAGAACGGCGCGTTGGCCCGGCTCTACGCCTCGGCCGACGTCTTCGTCTTTCCGAGTCGCACCGACACGTTCGGCCTGGTGCTCCTTGAAGCGCTGGCGTCAGGTTTGCCAGTTGCGGCGTTTCCGGTTCCGGGACCGCTCGACGTCATCGGCGACAGCGGCATTGGCGTGCTGAGCGAGGATCTGCGCGCCGCTGCGCTAGCGGCGCTCGAAATCCCGCGCACGGCCTGCCGCGATCACGCGCTGCAATTTACCTGGACGCATTGCGCGCGCCAATTCGTCGAGCAGCTCAGCGTCGCCGCCTGAGCCGGATCAACGGCCGCAGCTGATGCGGGTGTATTGGCCGGTTTTCGGGTCGTTGTAGGCGAGCGCAGTCGCCATCACCGTGCAGATGCTGTGCAGCGTGTCGGTGCTGAACGCATGGGGCGCCGCGCCGCGAGTATGATAGCGGACATACATGCGCGTCTCGTGATCGCCGGGAATCGGCATGAATGGCAGCGCCAGCGCCAATAGCGCTAGGAAAGAAACCGCCCAATCGCGTCCAGCTGACCAATTCAACTGCATGGAATCCCTCCAGCGTGGTGGTCCGGGCAAATTCCCGGCTTCAAGCTCACCACGCAAGTTCTACGCCGCGGTGCAATACGCCATCCCTGCCGCCGCCGCCAAACCGCGCTTTGGCGTGCGTTAACAGGGGCTTAAGTGCGCATCGCGCCCGCGAAAGCCGTAGCATTGCGGTGGATTGAGGCGCTAGGATGGCAACAATTCGTGCCGCGCTCGCCGCTTTTCCACTCACCGCCTAGAATGGCGGCAAACGAGTCGTGTGCCCGGATGTGCCACTTCGAGTTGCCACATGGAAGAATTTTACCGCCTCAAGAGATTGCCGCCCTACGTCTTCGCCGAGGTCAATGCACTGAAGGCGAAGGCGCGGTCGGTTGGATCTGACGTCATCGATCTCGGCATGGGCAATCCCGACGGCCCGACGCCGCAGCACATCGTCCAGAAGCTGCTCGAGACGGTGCGGAACCCGCGCGCGCACGGCTACTCGGTGTCGCGCGGCATCATGGGCCTGCGCCGCGCCCAGGCGAAATATTACGCGCGCCGCTTCAACGTGGACCTCGATCCCGACCGCGAGATCATCGTTACGCTCGGTTCGAAAGAGGGGCTGGCGAATCTAGCACAGGCGATCACCGCGCCTGGCGACATCGTGCTGGTACCAAATCCGTGTTATCCGATCCACGCTTTCGGATTCATCATGGCCGGCGCGTCGGTGCGTAGCGTGCCGATCGGTCCCGGCATCGATTTCCTCAAGGAGCTTAAGCAGGCGGTCGAACAGAGCTCGCCGGCACCCATCGCGTTGGTGCTGAATTTCCCTGCCAATCCGACGGCACAGGTGGTCGATCTCGATTTCTACGGTGAGGTCGTCGAGTTTTGCCGCTCGCGCGGGATCTATCTTTTGTCCGACTTGGCCTATGCCGAAATCTATTTCGATGGCAATCCGCCGCCGTCGGTGCTGCAGATTCCGCGTGCCCGCGACATCGCGGTCGAATTTACCTCGGTCAGCAAGACCTACAACATGGCGGGTTGGCGCATCGGATTCGCCGTCGGCAATGCCCGCCTGATCGCCGCGCTCGCGCGCATCAAATCCTATCTCGATTACGGAGCGTTTACGCCGATCCAGGTCGCGGCGACTGCGGCGCTCAACGGGCCGCAGGACTGCATCAAGGAAATCCGCGCGCGCTACAAGAAACGCCGCGATGTCCTGGTCGAAGGTTTGCGTCAGGCCGGCTGGCCGATTCCCGCGCCGCCTGCGTCGATGTTTGCCTGGGCGCCGATCCCGGAGCAGTTTCGCGAGAGCGGTACGCTGGCATTCTCCAAGCTGCTGCTCGAGAAGGCCAACGTCGCGGTGTCGCCCGGAGTCGGATTTGGCGAATACGGCGAGGGCTATGTCCGCATCGCGCTGGTCGAAAACGAGCAGCGACTCCGCCAGGCGACGCGCAACATTAAGCATTTCCTGTCCGGCCGGAACACCGCGGGCGGCAGCCCAAAGGGCGAGAAGGTGCTCGCAGCGCCGGCCCGCGACTGAGATTCCGCGGTTACCCGACGAGCGGTTGACTCTGTCATCGGTTCTCTCCTATTTTCCCGGCCTTCCGAAAGCAAATTGCAAACCGGCCCACGTCATGAAAATCAAGAACTCGCTCAAATCGCTGAAGGCGCGCGACAAGAACTGCCGTATCGTGCGCCGCAAGGGCCGCGTCTACGTCATCAACAAAACCAATCCGCGATACAAGGCCCGACAGGGCTGACAGCCGCTGGTGCCGCCGTTCTAAAAACCGCGCTCCGGCGCGGTTTTTTGTTGTTGGCAGGGGGCCTGCCCACGCCCAACATGGATCGCCATGTTGATGCCCGAGCCCGATGCCGCAGTCATCGCCCGGCGTGGCGCCATCGCCGCCGACCTGCGCCGTCTTTGCGCCGCGGATGATGCTGTCATCGAGTCGGAAGACGAACGGCGCGTCTACGAAAGCGACGGACTCACCGCCTACCGCGCGCGGCCGTTACTCGTGGTGCTGCCTTCAACCACCGAGGAAGTGTCGCGGGTTCTCGCCTATTGCCACAAAACCGGCCTCAAGGTCGTGCCGCGCGGCGCCGGCACATCGCTGTCGGGCGGCGCGCTGCCGCTCGAAGACGGCATCATTCTCGGCCTTGCCAAGTTCAATCGCATCCTCGAGATCGACTACGACAATCGCTGCGCCGTGGTGCAGCCGGGCGTCACCAATCTCGGCATCACCGCCGCCGTGCAGCATGCCGGCTTCTATTACGCGCCCGATCCGTCGAGCCAGATCGCTTGTTCGATCGGCGGCAACGTCGCTGAGAATTCGGGCGGCGTGCATTGCCTCAAATACGGCCTAACCACCAACAACGTCCTTGGCATCGAGATGGTGCTGATTGACGGCACTGTTTTGCGTCTCGGCGGCAAGCATCTCGACAGCGGCGGTTACGATCTGCTCGGTGTCATGGTGGGTTCCGAAGGGCTCCTCGGCGTCGTGACCGAAGTCACGGTGCGGCTGCTGCGCAAGCCAAGCACCGCGCGCGCACTGCTGATCGGCTTCCCGTCGAACGAAAGCGCCGGCGCCTGCGTCGCCGCGATCATCGGCGCCGGCATCATTCCGGGCGGCATGGAGATGATGGACAAGCCGGCTATCCACGCGGTCGAGGATTTCGTCCATGCCGGCTATCCGCTCGACGTCGAGGCGCTGCTCATCGTCGAGCTCGACGGTCCGCCCGCCGAGGTCGATCACCTCATCGGCCGGGTCGAGACGCTCGCCAAACAATGCGGCTCGGTGTCAGTGCGGGTCTCGAACAGCGACGAAGAGCGGCTGACATTCTGGGCTGGACGCAAGGCAGCGTTTCCGGCGGTGGGCCGCATCTCGCCCGATTACTATTGCGTCGATCCGACGATCCCACGCGCCAAGCTGCCGGACATCCTCAAATACATGGCCGAACTCTCGAAAAAATACGGCCTGCGCGTCGCCAACGTGTTCCACGCCGGCGACGGCAATCTTCATCCGCTGATCCTCTATGACGCCAACCAGCCCGGCGAACTCGAACGCACCGAACAGTTCGGCGCCGACATCATGCGCTACAGCGTCGAGATCGGTGGCTGCCTCACCGGCGAGCACGGAGTCGGCGTCGAGAAGCGCGACTTGATGGGCAGTATGTTCAACGAAGCCGATCTGCGGCAGCAGCAGCGCCTCAAATGCGCGTTCGATCCCGACGGTTTGCTCAATCCAGGCAAGGTCTTTCCACGGCTCCATCGCTGCGCCGAGCTTGGTCGGCTGCATGTCCATCGCGGTCAGGTGCGCTTTCCCGACCTGCCGCGCTTCTGAGCCAGCGCGTGAGCCGGTACCGTCCCGCCGACGAGAAGCAGCTGGTCGACATCGTGACGGCCGCCGTCGCCAGCGAGGAAT
>JBAVMB010000487.1:0-2579 GCA_049689615.1 Allostellaceae bacterium | reverse complement strand
AAACCGACCTGCTCGGCATGCAGCGCTTCGTCGAGAATGTCCGAGATCAATTGGTTGGCCGAGCGCGTATTGTTTTCGTAGTGATTGTCGCTCAGCGTGAAATAGCCGAATTCCATCGCGCGCCTCCCCTGCGTTCGGGCCGCATCTGGCGGCGGCCGCGTTCGACCGGTTGACCGGAGTTTAATGCACATGCAACTATTGTAAACGCAATTTGCAAGCGGCTCCGCGGTGCGACAGTCTCGACTGACTCTGGACGAATACCTGCCCTATCTGGTCAATCGCGTCGGCGTCGCGTTGGCGCTCGAGTTCGGCCGGCAGGCGCTGGCGCGTTATCGTCTCAGCATCGAGATGTGGCGCGTACTCGTGGTGTTGTCGGCCAATGGCGGCCAGCGCCAGGTCGATCTTGGCGGCCTTACCAGCATCGATGCTTCGACGCTATCGCGCATGGTGACTCGCCTTGCACGGCTCGGCTTCGTCGTCCGCCGCCGTTCGACCACCGACAATCGCGAGGTCGAAGTCGCCTTGACCGCCAAAGGCCGCACTGCCCTGTACCGCTTGATTCCGATCGCACGGCGCTACGAGGAGCTGGCCGCGGCCAGCATTGCGCCGGCCGAACTCGACGCGGTAAAGCGCGCGCTGCGCGTGATGTATCGCAATCTGACGCCGCCGGCGCGCTGAGCGCGGTCGGCATTCCTTACAATCGGAACAGCTGCCGGACGCGCTGATGCGTAGTCTGACCGGCCGAATCACAGTGGACGTATTCGGTCCGACCGCCGCCAGCCCGACAAAATGTCGTTGTCGCAAGTTGTTAGACGCCGCCGATCGACAGTCCTCCGGTCAAACCGCCGGCAAAGCGGTTAACACCGCCGTCAAACACGCAGCGTTAACCGTGATGATCTCTGTCTTTAGTACTCGTAAACCATTTCACTGGACTCGATGTGAGTATTATTTAACGACATTTACTATATACGTCGGCTTCTTTGATAAATATCGGGTTTTTTATCACGAATACTCATTTATATATTGAAAACTCTTTGCCACTAGGTTACGCCATTGACAGTACCGCCGCGCAGAAGTCGGCGGGTTTAACGGCACGGGCGCAACCAGAACGGCACGTCCCGCTCGAAACGGGTACCGCGGGGGCGGGTTCGGGAATGTTGCGCATCTTCGGGCACTTTGTGCCGGTTCCGGCTGTTGTCATCGGCCTGTGTGAAATCCTTCTGACGGCGGCGGCGATCTACCTCGCAACCGCACCGACAACGCGGGCCCTGGCCGGCAATTTCCACTTCGCCACGTCGTCGATCCAGTTCTCGCTCGGCATATCCGCCGTCGCCACCGGCGCGATGGGCGCCGTTGGGCTCTACAACTACGACGTCTTTCTCGACTCGCGGCTGATGATCACCAAGGCGTTGCTGGCGCTCGCCATGGTCGTGCCAGCGGCCGCGATCGGCGGCTTGTTCTTCACGCGTGACGTGCTCGGCGGCCTCGCCGATTCCTGGCATGCGCTCTGCTTCAAGAGCGCGACCGCCTGGATGGGCTGCGTCGTCGTTACGCGTATGGCACTGTTGCGCTTCTCCGACATCGAGATCTTCCGCCGCGGCGTCGTCGTGCTCGGCACCGGCGTGCGCGCGGAACGCATCGCCGACCTGGCACGACGCCACGCCAACCACTATTTCGTGCCGCGCGCCTACGTCCATATCGGCGCCGATCCGCATATGGTCGCCGGCGAGACGCTCGATCTCGATAGTGTCACGGATCACCGCGCGCTCGCCAAATTCACCCGCAAGCTCGGCGTCCGCGAAGTGGTGGTCGCGACCGACGAGCGCCGCGGCATGCCCGTCGAGCAATTGCTTCATTGCAAGATCGAAGGCGTCAACGTCGTCGATTACCTGACGTTCTGGGAACGCGAGAACGGCCGCATAGACATCGACGCGCTACAGCCGAGCTGGCTGATCTATTCGGACGGATTCCGCCAGGGCCGCGTCATCAATCTCGTTAAGCGCACATTCGACCTCACCGTCAGCTTCATGCTGCTGATGGTGACGTTGCCGGTGATCGCGCTGACGGCGCTGGCGATCCGGCTCGAAAGCCCGGGGCCTGTGCTCTATCGCCAGGAGCGCGTCGGCTATCACAACCGCAGTTTCATGCTCTACAAATTCCGCTCGATGCGCCCCGACGCCGAACGCGACGGCGCGCCGCGCTGGGCCGCGAACCGTGACCCACGCATCACCCGCGTCGGTGCGATCATCCGCCGCTTCCGCATCGACGAGCTGCCGCAGCTGTGGAACGTCTTCAAGGGCAATATGAGCTTTGTCGGCCCGCGACCGGAGCGGCCGTTCTTCGTCGGCCAGCTCGCCGAATGCATTCCGTTCTACAACGAGCGCCATTCGGTGAAGCCGGGCATCACCGGCTGGGCCCAGGTCAATTATTCCTATGGTGCATCGCTCGAGGATGCGCGGCAGAAGCTCGCGTATGACCTTTATTACGTGAAGAACCGCACGCTGTTCCTCGACATCGTCATCCTCATCCAGACCGTGCGCGTGATTCTGTTCCGCGAGGGCGCGCGCTAAGTCATGTCG
>JBAVMB010000486.1:0-3636 GCA_049689615.1 Allostellaceae bacterium | reverse complement strand
CGCCCAGCGCCAGTCGCCAACGCGCCAGGCCCGCCAACGCGCGCTGCAGCGCACTCAACCCGCGATCGCCGCGTGCCGCCGCGATCAGGCGGTCAGGCACCGGTTCACGCAATACGTCGTCATAAGCGGCACGGATGAGCCGCGCGCTGGCATTGAGGCGTTCGGCATGCGCCTGCAAACGCTCGTCGCACGCCAACGCCCGGATGACCTCCAGGGTATCGGGTTCGTCCAATTCGCCGTCGAGATAGGCGATCAGCGTTTCGTCACTCGGCCTTTGCATCTTCCGTACTCCCCCGGAGAGCACCACCACCAAGTTTTGCGAGCAGCGCCACCCGCGCCCGCGCCAACCGACTCATGATGGTGCCCACCGGCACCGCGGCGACCTCCGCCGCTTCCCTGTAACTCAACCCTTCGACCGTCACGAGGAGCAGAGCCAGACGTTGTTCGGCCGGCAGGACGGCCATCGCCGCCTGCACTTCCCGCAACGCCATCCGGGCTTCGACCCGCCGTGTCGGCTCGTCGGTGCCCGTTCCCAACGCCTCGTCTTCGCTCTCGGTCCGCCGGATCTCGCGGGCGCGCAACTGGTCGATCCAGACCGTCTGCACGATGCGAAACATCCAACTGTCGAAGCGCGTTCCCGGCTGGAACTGGTGCGCGCGGGCCAAGGCCCGTTCGCACGCCGCCTGGACGAGATCGTCCGCTTCGACGGCCGAACCGGTCAGGCCCCGGGCAAACCGCCGCAACCGAGGCAGAACGGCGACGAGCTGGTCATTGAAGGGTGCGCTCATCACCCCCGCCCCTGGCAGGGCCGGGTCGCCCGATCGAGCCTGACATGATAACAACGCGTACGGATATGACTTATTCCTTGGGGGGTGCCAGTGCAGGCACCACAATCCTTGGTAGGTTGACCGGTGCGAATGCAGCGGCCCGGCAGCTTCTTGATCGGCGCTATCTTAGTTTCGGGGGAAGGACATGAGAAGGGTACTGCCGCTCCTCGCCATCGCCGTGGCCGTGATGGTAACCAGCGCATTCGCACAAACCAATTGTAGCCAGGAGATCGCGGCCCTGCGGAGTCGCATCGCCACGCTGAACGATCCAGCGAAGCAACAGGAACTCGAATTGCTGCTCGCCAAAGCGCAGAACGACAACGACGCCGGCCATGCGAATCTCTGCGCTGACGATCTGCGCCACGCGCAGCAATTGGTCAAATAGTCGCGGCCCAAAAACCTTGAGAAAGCATTCCGAGCGCGGCATTGTGTCGCCGCGCTGCCTCGGCTCAAGGGGGAAAGGGCGGCCAGGGGAGCGTGTTACCGGATGATTATCGGCATACCCAAGGAGCGCCGGGCTGGCGAACTCCGTGTCGCGGCTTCGCCCGACACGGCGAAGCGCTTGATCGGTCTAGGCCACACGGTCGTCGTCGAACGCGGCGCCGGCGCTGGCGCTGCCTACACCGATGACGCCTATGCCGCGTCGGGCGCGCAACTCGGCGATACCGCTGCTGCGCTCGGCGCGGAGATCGTGCTCAAGGTGCAGCGCCCAACTGCCGACGAACTCAAGACGATGAAGTCCGGCGCCGTGCTGGTCGCGATGCTGGCGCCGTTGCAGCACAAGGACGAAGTCCAGGCCTATGCCAAGGCTGGCGTGACCGCTTTCGCGATGGAGCTGGTGCCGCGCATTACCCGCGCCCAGACGATGGACGTGCTGTCGAGCCAGGCAAACCTTGCCGGCTACAAGGCGGTGCTCGACGCCGCCGATTATTTCGGCCGTGCCATGCCGATGATGATGACCGCTGCCGGTACGGTGCCGCCAGCACGCGTTCTGGTCATGGGCGCCGGCGTCGCTGGCTTGCAGGCGATCGCCACCGCGCGCCGGCTCGGCGGCGTGGTCAGTGCTACCGATGTGCGCTTCGCCGCCAAGGAACAGGTCGAAAGCCTGGGCGCGACATTCCTCACCGTCGATCTCGAAGCGATGAAGGCGATGGAGACCGCCGGCGGCTACGCCAAGGAGGCGAGCGAGGATTTCACCCGCCGCCAGCGCGAGCACGTCACCGAAGCGCTCAAGAAAATCGACATCGTCATCTGTACCGCGCTGATTCCGGGCCGGAAGGCGCCGATCCTGATCACCAAGGAGATGGTCGGCGTGATGCGCGCCGGTTCGGTGATCGTCGACCTCGCCGTCGAACAAGGCGGCAACGTCGAAGGCAGCAAGCCCGACGAGATCGTGACCACCGCCAACGGCGTAGCGATCATCGGCCACAGCAACATGCCGGCGCGCATCGCGGTCGATGCCAGCGCGCTCTACGCCCGCAACCTCTTCGCCTTCCTCGGCCTGATCGTGGGCAAGGACAAGGCGCTCAAGATCGACGAAGCCGACGAGATCGTGAAGGCGAGCCTGCTGACGCGCGACGGCAAGGTCGTCCATCCGCAACTGGCGGGAGCCTGAACGATGGAAACCGGCGCTCACGCCGACGTCTTCGTATTCTTCCTGACGGTCTTCGTGCTGGCGGTGTTCGTCGGCTATTACGTGGTCTGGCGCGTCACGCCGGCGCTGCACTCACCGCTGATGAGCGTCACGAATGCCATTTCGTCGGTGATCATCGTCGGCGCGCTCATTGCCGCCGGTCCGGCCGACTTCAGCTTTTCCAAGGTCATGGGCTTCGCCGCCGTGACGTTGGCTTCGGTCAACATATTCGGCGGCTTCATCGTGACCCAGCGGATGCTGCAGATGTTCAAGAAGAAAGCGCCCAAGGAGAAGGCCGGCAAATGACCGCGAATCTAGCGGCGCTGCTTTATCTGCTCGCCAGCATCTGCTTCATCATGGCGCTGCGCGGCCTGTCGTCGCCGGAGACGGCGCGTGGCGGCAACATTTACGGCATCGTCGGCATGATCGTCGCCATCGGCACGACGCTCGCGTCGCCCGGCGTGCTCAGCTACGGCGTGATCGCCGCCGGCATCGTCATTGGCGGCGCCATCGGCACCTTCATCGCCCTCCGCATCCAGATGACGGCGTTGCCGCAGCTGGTGGCAGCATTCCACAGCCTGGTGGGCTTGGCCGCGGTTTGCGTTGCAACCGCCGCCTTCTTCGCGCCCGCCGCCTACGGCATCGGCCAGCTCGGCGCGATCCAGCCTCACAGTTTGATCGAAATGAGCCTGGGTACGGCGATCGGCGCCATCACCTTTACCGGCTCGATCATCGCTTTCGGCAAGCTGCAGGGCCTGATCACCGGCAAGCCGTTGGTGTTCCCCGGTCAGCACGTGCTCAACGCGCTGCTCGGCCTCGCGCTCGTCGCGCTGATCGTCTGGTTCGTGATGGCGCAGCTGCCGGTGACCTTCTGGGCGATCGTGGCGTTGTCGCTGCTCCTCGGCCTGCTGCTGATCGTGCCGATCGGCGGCGCCGACATGCCGGTGGTCATCTCGATGCTGAACAGCTACTCCGGCTGGGCGGCGGCGGCGCTGGGCTTCACCCTGGAGAACACCACCCTGATCATCACCGGGGCGCTGGTGGGCTCCTCGGGCGCCATCCTCAGCTACATCATGTGCAAGGGGATGAACCGCTCCTTCGTCTCGGTGATCCTGGGCGGCTTCGGCGGCGAGACGGCGGGACCGGCGGGCCGGGTCGAGACCCGGCCGGTGAAGC
>JBAVMB010000485.1:0-1930 GCA_049689615.1 Allostellaceae bacterium | reverse complement strand
CCATCTTGGTATAGGCGTCGCTCAACGTCTGGCCGGAGAGCAGATCGGTCGTCTGCAAACTCGCCATCGCCACCATATTGCCGTTGCTGCCCGTGCCGCCGGGCGTCAGCACGAAACTGTCGCCGGTCACGGGCGTTCCGGCCGACAGCGTCAGCGTCGCCACTTCGCCGGCAGGCGCGGGTGGCGATGGATAAGCGACCGCAACTTCGGCGCCGTTGACGCTGCTATAGGTGCCCGATGCAATGACGACATTGCTGCTATTGAGTACGTTGAATTTCGTCGCCGACGTGAATTTGACACTCAACTGCTGACCGAAATCGGCCGAGGGAATGATCACCGTGCCGGCGGGCAGCGAACCGCTCAGGGTCGGCGCGCCGGCTGTCATTGTGACGTTGCCGACATTGGTGTTGCTGATCCCGCCGCTGGCCATGACCCCGGCCGTCGCCACATAGGGTGCCGCCGCGGCAATCGCGGACGGATCGGTGGTGGTCACCGCGATCTGACTGGCGGCATCGAGCGTCGGCTCGATCTCGAAAGTATCGCCGACATTCGCGGCGCCCGTGACGTTGATCGACATGCCGTCGAGGGACAGCGTCGGGCCGGCGCCGAGCGATGTGGTCTGACCAGTTTGGACATTAACCGCCTGATAGCCGCCGGCGATGCGCGTAAGGATATAGTCGCCGGGCGTGAAGGCATTTGGATTGGTGATCGTCGCCGTGGCCGTAGCCGTACCAGTGTTGGCAATGCCGGCATAGACCACCGGCGCCGGCACCGAGAACAACGCCTTACCGAGCTGGCCATTGAGATCGAGGCCGAGAGTTTGCTGGCCGTTGATCGCCGAGGCCAAGGCCACGGCAAGGCCGCCGACGCTGTCGTTGGCGCTGGCATATTGCGCGCGCATGCTGAGATAGCCACCAAGCTGGCCGCCGGAGATCCGGTTGGTCAGGTCCTCGCCGTTCGGCGAATATTTCACCGCCAGGGTGCCGTCATTGTAGCCGCCGGACGCGGCCGAGAGATTGTAGGACGTGGCGCCGTTGACCAGTGCCATGCCGCCCGCTAGGTAGACGTCCATTGTGCCGCTGGCGCCCGCCGAGATCGTGATTCCGACCTGCTCGCCGAGTTGCTGCACAAGCTGGTCCGCCTGGTCGATAAGGCTGTTGGTCGCCGAGTCCGATGGGCCGGCGTTGCTGAGGATGTCTTTATTGATCTGCGCGATCTGGGTGGCGAGGTTGTTGATCTGCGCCACCGACTGCGTGATTTGGCCGTTGACCGTATTGATATTGGTCGTCAACTGGCTGCCGACCGATTGGAACAGCGAGACCACCCGCTGCGCGCTGCTGAGGAAGGCGTCGCGGTTGGACAGGTTCGCCGGGTCCTGCGCCACCGTATTGGCGGCCGTGAACAGGCTACCAATGATATTGCCCAGGCCGCCGGCGCCGCCCGACGCCAGCGGAAACACGGACGACAGCGAGCTCGTACCAGACGACACCACTTGCGCCGCCTGATTGACGGAATCCGCCTGCACCATCTCCTGATAGACGTATTGGTCGAAGCTGCGCTGGATTGACACTACGGACGTGCCGGTGCCGGTGCCGCCGATCGGCCCAATGGTGCCGATGGTTTCGATCTGATTGAGCCCCTCGACGGCGTAGCCCGGCGTGTTGACGTTCGAGGTGTTGTTGGCCTCGGTCGCCATGCCTTCCTGCGCCGCAAGCAGGCCTGAAAGCGCGCTGTCGAGAACCTGGTTGATGCCGCCCATATTCACCCCCGCCCGAGAACCCGGCCGCTGGAAAAACCCTTCATGCCCGAATTCATGCCCTCGCCGCGCACCGCCTTGACGTCGGAATGCAGTTGTTCGGCGCGCACCTCGACCGTCGGCAATGCGTCGCCGATTTCGCGCGCCAGCGTCTGCGCCGCCTCGTCCAAGCCG
>JBAVMB010000484.1:0-1901 GCA_049689615.1 Allostellaceae bacterium | reverse complement strand
CGAGAATGCGCGCGGCGTGCACCTCGTCGCGCATCAGCGCTGAGCCGGCGTGGCCGTTGACCACCTTCTTCACCGGACAGCCGAAATTGATGTCGATGATCTGCGCACCGCGATCGGCGTTGAGCTTCGCCGCTTCAGCCATGACTTGCGGCTCGCAGCCGGCGAGTTGCACCGCCATCGGCTGCTCGTCGGATTCGCTTCGTGCCATAACCAGCGAGCGCCGGGTTTCGCGGATAATGGCCTCGCTGGCGATCATTTCCGAGACCACGAGACCGGCGCCGAAGCCTTTGACCAGGCGCCGGAACGGCAGGTCGCTGACACCTGACATCGGTGCCAGAAACACCGGTTCCGCGACACGGACCGGGCCGATCTCAATGGGTTCCAATTGTCTGCTCATTTTCTATGCAAACCGGCCTGATGCGCAAGAATTGAGCATAGAATAATGGAGCTTTTGTGCATTGCAACACAATTCGCTTCAGCACTAATTGCACCCAGCGCCCGCACTTGACCAGAACGACCGACTGGTTTCGGCCTTTGTTCGAATCAACGCGCCGCATTAACGACGGCACGGTTGACGATCGCAGTCGCATTATCTTTACCGAAGCACGGATGCAATCGCTCCACGTTGCTAGCAACAATCGTCCGCAATGTCTTCGTCCCGATCGCAGTACCTCGCCGGCTTGACGCGCAACACCTTTCTGCTCGCCGCAGGGAGCTTCTTTGCCGACGTTTCGACCGAAATGCTTTATCCGATCCTGCCAATCTTCCTGACCCAGACGCTTCAGGCCAGCGGCAGCATCGTCGGCTTGATCGAAGGCATGGCGCAGGCGACACAAAACATCGTTCAGGGAATCTCCGGTTCCCTCTCCGATCGCCTGCGCAAGCACAAAGCGATCGCGATGGTCGGATTCATCGCCGCGGCACTTGCCAAACCACTGTTCGGCCTAGCCACCGCGTGGGAAGGCGTGCTCGGCGCGCGTCTGCTCGACCGCATCGGCACCGGCACACGATCCGCGCCGCGCGATGCGCTGGTCGCAGAATCGGTCGACGAGCACCACCGCGGCCGTGCCTTCGGGCTCGAAGGCTTCGGCGATAATGCCGGTGCGTTCATCGGGCCGTTGCTGACGATCGCGCTGCTTTTCTGGCTGCAAGCCGATATCCGCAAGATTTTCTTTCTGGCGGTGATTCCTGGTCTGCTCGCCTTCGCCATGGTCGCGCTGGTGCGCGAGCAATCGGCGACTGTAACGGCAGAGGTGAAGATTGGCATCAGTCCACGCCGCCTGCCCGTGTCATATTGGAAATACCTGCTGGTCACGATGATTTTCGGCATTGGCAACTCGAGCAATTCCTTCCTCATCCTGCAGACGCGCGACATCGGCGCCTCACTGCCGCTGACCATCCTCATCTATGCCTTATTCAATCTGATGGCTGCGCTGATCTCGTATCCTGCCGGCTTTATGTCGGACCGCTGGGGACGGAAAAATCTGCTGCTAGCGGCGTATCTCGTCTTCCTCGTTACCTATCTCG
The DNA here is from genome assembly GCA_049689615.1 of Allostellaceae bacterium. Taxonomy (GTDB): domain Bacteria; phylum Pseudomonadota; class Alphaproteobacteria; order ATCC43930; family CGMCC-115725; genus REEB95. Next base: position 374 of record JBAVMB010000484.1, on the reverse strand, counting down.
GTTTCGCTATGAGCCGCAGCGTTGCGGTGATCGCCCTCGCCTTCGCCGGCTACGGGCTGTTTCAGGGTGTGTTCCGCGCTGTCGGCAAAGCGTTTGCCAGCGACTTTGCGCCGGCGGGCCTCCGCGCCAGCGCCGTCGGCTGGTACAACACAACGGTCGGGTTGCTCGGCTTGTTCGCCAGCGTCATCGCCGGCTTGTTGTGGGATCGCGTCGGCCACGAGTCCGTATTCCTCTACGGCGCGGCGTCGGCCGCCGCGGGCTCCATCGCCCTGCTCACCTTCATCGCCAGTCCGCCGGGTCGGTCTGCCGATCTTGGCAAGGGCGCGGGCGTAGTCTAGGGTCGCGCCGCCATGGCGTCCTGCATCGCGCTGGTG
>JBAVMB010000483.1:0-4768 GCA_049689615.1 Allostellaceae bacterium | reverse complement strand
GGTGGCGCGTGATCGCGTGCGTGCCGAAACCTTGGCGGTGGAACTAAAGCGCGGTGGAGCGCCACACGTCAGCACTCATATCGCCGATTTGTCGCGCCTGGCCGAAGTGCGGCGTGCGGCGGCGGAGCTCACGGTGCTGCCCCGCATCGATGTATTGCTCAACAACGCCGGCGCGATTTTCAACCGGCGTGAGCAGACCGCCGATGGCTACGAGCGTACCTTCGCTCTCAACCATCTGGCCTATTTCGCGTTGACTGATCTGTTGCTCGCGCGGTTGAAAGCATTTGCGCCGGCGCGGATCGTCAATGTCGCCTCCGAAGCGCATCGCGGCGCGACGCTCGCACTCGACGACCTGCAAACAGCGCGCGGGTACAGCGGCTGGCTCGCTTATCGCCGGTCGAAGCTCTGCAACATCCTTTTTACGCGCGTCTTGGCGCGGCGGCTCGCCGGGACGGGCGTGACCGCGAATGCGCTCCATCCAGGCTTCGTCGCTACGAGTTTTGGCAACAATAATGGCGGCGTTTTCCGCATTGGGCTCGGTATTGCCAAGCAGTTCATGGCGATCCCGCCGGCGGACGGTGCCAAGACGCCGGTCTATCTCGCCTCGGCGCCGGAAGTGGCGAACCTTTCCGGACTTTATTTCGACAAGTGCGCAGTGCGCGAGCCATCGGCCCAAGCGCAGAGCGATGAATCTGCCGAGCGTTTGTGGCGCGAAAGCGCGCGCATGACCGGGCCCGGCTGAGGTTCCAGCCGTCAGTCGAGTGGAAAGAAGGCGACGGCTTCGGCAACGAGATTCTGGCGTGTGGCCTCATTCGGCGGTCCGGTTGGATTGGGACCGTAGATGGTGGCGCCGAAAATACCATCGCCGTGGATGCCGTCCGCCGCCAACGGCATGATGACACGTTCGCCATGCCCATAACGGCCGGCATGGATGAACACCGGTCCGGTGCCGCGGGCGAAGGCCGGCTCGCCGACGACGCGTTTGTGCCGTGCGAACATCATGTCGTATTGCCGGCCGCGAAAAAATTCCTTCATCGGCTTGCCGCGCAAGCTTTCGCCGAACGCCTCGACGATGGAGTCGCCGGCCAGTCGTCCAGTAAACGTATCGGTGGCGCTGTCGTATTTCCAAGACCAGACAATCGGCAGGAACGGCACGATCGCGGCCGGATCGATGTCCTGCCAGCCAGGCATACGCTTGTCGCCGCGTGCGGCAGCCCAATGCAGCGCGATGCTGCGCAAATCCGGCGATTGGATCGCCGCAAGGAAAGCCTGGAAGCTCATCAGCACCACCTGGCCGCGGTGACCGTCGTGCGATTGGGCTCCGAACCGTTCGCGCAGCTAGGCTTCGCGCGCTCTGGAGCTCAGCATACATCGGTATGAAAGCGGGCGCGACGCATCATTTATTCCCTGGCGTGTGGATTGAGGAGGATTGATGTCCCGATGGGTCCTGCCACTGCTAACAGCGCTGCTTTCGGTTGTGGCAGGCCCGAGCACACGATTCATCATCGCCGGGTCCGTTTGTCTTTGTGCTAACGGGGCGCGATGACGCTGCGTTCGACGCCACGGTAAAGCGCGTGCGTGTTTGGCCCGCACACTAGCCGGGCGGCGGCCAAGCCCTTATATGATGGAGCCATGGCGCGGAACCCATATGAAGTGCTTGGCGTAGCACGCGATGCGAGCGAGGAGGACATCCGCCGCGCTTATCGTCGCCTCGCCAAGCAGCATCACCCCGATCTCAATCCCGGCAACAAAGAGGCCGAAGCGCGCTTCAAGGAAGTGAGCGCGGCCAACGATTTGCTGTCGGACGCGGCTAAGCGCGCGCGCTTCGATCGCGGCGAGATCGATGAAACCGGTGCCGAGAAGCCGCAATACCACGCCAACTATCGCGGATTTGCCGAAGGCCCTGACGGCGCGAAATACTATACGACCGAAGGTGTTGCACCCGAAGACCTCGATGATTTATTCGCGATCTTTGGCGGCCGTGGCGGCAATTTCCGCGCAGCCGGCGGCGAGGGACCATTCACGCGGCGCACCCACGTTCGCATGCGCGGCGCGGATCAGCATTACATGCTGACGATTGATTTTCTCGAGGCCATCAACGGCGCCAAGAAGCGGCTGCAGCTCGCGCCTGACAAGAGTCTCGAGGTCACCATTCCGCCGGGCCTGCGCGATGGCCAGATCTTGCGCCTCAAAGAGCAAGGCGGCGACGGAATCGGCGGCGGGCCCAAAGGCGACGCGCTGATCGAAGTGCACGTGGCGCCCCATCCGCTGTTCCGCCGCGACGGCGACGACATTCACGTCGAACTGCCGGTGACCATCGCCGAAGCGGCGCTCGGCGGCAAAATTTCGGTGCCGACGCCGGGCGGCGCGGTGACGATGACAGTGCCGGCCGGCTCCAACACCGGCACGCGCCTGCGACTGCGGGGCAAAGGCGCACCGAAAGCCGGCGGCGGCCACGGCGACGAATACGTGGCGCTCAAGGTCGTGCTGCCGGAAGGCGGCGACAAGGCGCTCGCCGATTTCCTGCGCGACTGGGCACCGAAGCATCCGTACGATCCGCGCCGGACGATGGGGTCGTCATGATCAGCTTCGAGGCCGTATGTCATTTGGTGCGGCTCGAGCCGATCGAACTCGAGCGCTGGATTGCCGAGCGCTGGGTTTTACCGGAAAGCGAGGGCTCGACTTACGTTTTCAGCGATCTGGACGTTGCGCGGGTGCAGTTGATTGTCGAGTTGCGCCGCGACCTTGCCGTTGGCGAGGATGCGATGCCGGTGGTGTTGCGGCTGCTCGACCAGCTCTATGCGACGCGTCGCCGGATGCGCGCGCTGCTGCGCGCGCTCGAGACGCTGCCGGAGGAACATCGCGCGGCGGTGCTGCGGCGCTTCGGCGAGAATTAGTCGCGCAGCAGCAAAGGCGGGTTTCACGCCGGTGCGGATGACGCTAGACTGCCCGCCGCCATGATCTTCGCACTCATCCTCCACGTTTTCGGGGCCGTCATTTGGGTTGGCGGCATGTTCTTCGCCCATTTCATGCTGCGGCCAGCGGCGGCGGCGCTCGAACCGGTGATCCGTCTGCCGCTGATGCGGCGGGCGCTGGCGCGGTTCTTTCCGTGGGTATGGGTTTCGATTGCGCTGTTGCTGCTGTCAGGCGGCGGCATGATCAAGCTCGGCGCCGGCGGCCTCCCGATCGATATCATGATGGGGCTCGGCATCATCATGATGATGGCGTTCGCGCATCTGTATTTCGCGCCGTGGCGGCGGTTTCAGCGCGCGCTCGGCGCCAGCGACTTCCCGGCCGCGGCGGCGCAGCTCAACCAGATCCGCATGATCGTCACAGCAAATCTGTTTCTCGGGCTGGTGGTGGTCGCGATCGGTGCCACCGGGCCGTATTGGTGATACGGCGCGATGCTTAAGCTGTTTGATCTCGCCGGCGCCGACGACAATCTCCGGTTCAGCCCGTATTGCTGGCGCGTCAAGCTGGCACTGGCGCACAAGCGGCTGCCGGTCGAAACCATTCCCTGGCGCTTTACCGAGAAGGACCGCATCGCGCAGTCGGGACAGGGACGCGTGCCAGTGCTGGTCGACGGCGACAAATGGATCGCCGATTCCTGGACCATCGCCGAATATCTCGAGGATACCTATCCGGACCGGCCGTCGCTGTTCGGCGGCGGCGCTGGCCGTGCCCTGTCGCGTTTCTATGTCGGTTGGGCGGACGCCATCCTGCAGCCCGCGATGGCGCGATTGATCGTGCGCGATATTCTCGACCGGGTTCATGCTAAGGACCGCGCCTATTTCCGGCAATCGCGCGAGGAGCGTTACCGCAAGACACTGGAAGAGGTCGTGGCCGATCGCGACAAGAACTTGCCCGCGTTCCGTGCCAAACTGGCGCCGTTGCGCACGGTTTTTCAGGCCCAGCCGTTTCTCAGCGGCGCCGTGCCGCTGCAAGCCGATTACATCGTCTTCGGCAGCTTCCAATGGGCGCGCGCCACCAGTGCATTCGAGCTGCTGGCCAGCGACGACGTCGTCCATGCCTGGCGCGAGCGCATGCTCGATCTCTATGACGGGCTGGTGCGCAAGGCACCGGCGGAGGCCGCGTAAGACGCTGAAAACACGGACAATTTGACGTTTGGCGCGGAATGAAGGCCTGTATTATCCTCGGCGTAAGGCCGGCGGCGACGAGCTTGGACGCGCGGCTGGAACACAGGGGAGGGGTCCATCCATGAATCGACGTAAATTCCTCGCGGCCGGCAGCGCCGGCCTCGCAGCGACGGCTGTCGCCGCGCCGGCCATCGCGCAGCAGACGCCGACACTCAACTGGCGCATGACGGCAAGCTGGCCGAAGAGCCTCGATACCATCTTCGGCGGCGCTGAATATCTGGCTAAGCGCGTCGCCGAGATGACCGACAACAAGTTCCAGATTCGTGTATTCGCGGCCGGCGAGATCGTACCCGGTTTGCAGGTCGCCGACGCCGTGCAGAACGGCACCGTTGAGATGGGTCATACCGCGAGCTACTACTACGTCGGCAAGGATCCAACCTTCGCCTTCGATTGTACCGTTCCTTTCGGTCTCGATTACCGTCATCAGAACGCCTGGTATTGGCATGGCGGCGGTCGCGAGGCGCTCGACGATTTCTTCAAGAGCTACAACATCGTCAGCATCCCGGCGGCGAACACCGGCGCGCAAATGGGCGGCTGGTTCCGCAAGGAGGTCAAGACCGTTGACGACGCCAAGGGTCTCAAGTTCCGCATCGCTGGTCTCGGCGGTACGG
>JBAVMB010000482.1:0-2689 GCA_049689615.1 Allostellaceae bacterium | reverse complement strand
GACGAATTTCCAGTTAATTGAGCGTTGATTGGGATGCCCGTTAACCCTCTGGCAGTAACCGGAAATTTAGGGCTTTCAGGGTATGAAAAGTCTGGGTTTGCCAGGGGAATCGATGCATTCGACGAAGGCGAAGGACGGCGCGCCGGCAGGTCGGGCCGCGCGCACGCCATGACTGACGCGCCGGTTTCCGTCTCCATCGCCGTTGCCGTGCCGGCCGAAGCGTCGCTCGGCCGCAAGATCGCGCGCAGCGCCGTTTTCATGATTGCGTTGCGCGGCGCGTTCCGCCTCATCGGTCTGGTCAGCTCGCTGATCCTGCTGCGCCTGCTGGCGCCGTCGGATTTCGGCGTCGTCGGCCTCGTCACCGCTGCGCTCGCCATACTTGAGATTCTCGCCGAACTGTCGTTCGAAGCCGGCCTCGTGCGCATGGCCGCGCCCGAGCGCATCCACTACGACACAGCGTGGACGCTCGGCCTGATGCGCAACGCGATCGTGGCGCTCGCGGTCGTGCTGTCGGGCCCCTGGCTTGCGGCGTTCGTCGCCGATCCGCGGGTGATCCCGCTCACCTACGTTCTCGCCGGCATCACGCTACTTCAGGGCTTGCAGAATGTCGGCGTCGTCGATTTCCAGCGCCGTCTCGAATATGACCGCTTCTTCCGCTTCCAGATCTTCGGCAAGCTTGCCGGCTTCTGCGTCGCCCTACCGCTGGCGTTTGCCTTGCGCAACTATTGGGCGCTGATGGCCGGCATCGCGGCGACCCGGCTATCGATGACCGCGCTGAGTTATGCCATGAGTCCTTATCGGCCGCGGCTGACCCTGGAAGGGTGGCGCGACCTATTCGATTTCTCCAAATGGCTGCTGGTCGCCAACATCGAATGGGTCGTCGACTCCTACGCGATGACCTTCCTGACCGGACGCGTCGCTGGACCTGCGGCAATCGGCCTTTATCAGGTCGCCAATCGCGTCGCGTCGCTGCCAGCGAGCGAAGTCGCCGCGCCGATCCGCGGCCCAATGTATGCGGGCATGTCGCGCACGGCGCATGACATGCCGCAGCTCCGCCGGCAAACGCTCGACGGCTTGTTCCTCAGCGTCGCGGTGGTGACGCCGATGGCAGTCGGCATTGCGCTGCTGGCGCAACCGATCGTCGATCTGTTCTTTGGCTGGAAATGGGTCGCGGCCGTACCGCTGGTCCGCCTGTGCGCGCTGGCCGCCTTGTTCGACGCGATCGGCCATTACACCCACAATCTCTATCTCGTCACCCACCGCCAGCGCCGCTTCGTCGGCGTGTTCGCGGTGGCACTCGCCGTTCGCATTCCGGCGATCATCGCCGGCGCTTGGTTTGACGGCATCAACGGCGCCGCGTTCGCGATGATGGTGACGGCGATATTCAACATGGCGCTGTGGTCGGCGAGCATCTTTCCGCTCGCCGGTATCGCGTTCCACACCGCGCTGGCCGGCGTGTGGCGCACCGCATTCGCCGCGCTGGTAATGGCCGCCATCGTGCTCTGGTTCGGCCAACTGTGGCCCGAGCCGCGCGAATTTGCCGCCGGCCTGGCGCGCTTCTTCGCGCTGGTATTTGCGGGAGGCCTGACGCACATCGGCACGCAGTTCGTCGTCTGGCGCCTGTCCGGCGAGCCCGCCGGCGCCGAACATCATCTGATCAAAACCGCCGCCGAAGCGGCCGGCCGTTTCATGCCGCACGGCTGGTTGCACGCCAGGAGCTGAGGACCCGTCCATGCGCTCACTGTTCTTCACCACCGCGATCTTCGCCATGCTGCCGGCGGCGTTCTTCTCGCCGTTTGTCGCCGTGCTCTTGTGGTCCTACATCTCGTTCGGCAGCCCACAGCGCTTGACCTGGGGCATCAGCGACGCAATCCCGTTCGCGCTCGTCGTCGGATTGACTGGCATCCTCGGCTGGTTGGTGGTCGAACGGCGGAAGATTCCGAACGATCTGACGACCTGGCTGCTCGTCGGCTTCATCGTCGCCTACACCATCGCGACCTATTTCGCGATCGTGCCGGACGAAGCCTGGCCGAAATGGTGGCTGACCACCAAGGCGATGATCTACGTCTTTGTCACCGCCGCGCTGCTCACCAACCGCGTGCGCATCCACGCGTTGATGTGGGTGATGGTGATCGCAGTCGCGTTCTACGGCATCAAGGGCGGATTGTTCGCACTGGTGACCGGCGGCAATTACCGCATCTGGGGCCCGCCGCAGACCGTGATCGGCGACAACAACCAGATTGCCGCGGCGCTCGTCGTGCTGCTGCCGCTGATCAATTACCTCGGCCGCCAATCGAAGAACGATTTACTGCGCATGGGCTCGCGCGTGGCCATGGGTCTGTGCCTGCTGTCGGTGCTGGCGTCTTACTCGCGCGGTTCGTTCCTGGCGCTGATCGCGATGCTGCCGTTCCTGCTGCAGCACTCGAGGCGGAAGGTGGTTTCCGGCGTCGTCATCGTTGTCGTGCTGGCTTTTTCGATCAGCTTCATGCCGGCGCAATGGGTCGAGCGTATTCAGACCATTCAGACGTATCAGCAGGATTCGTCGGCTGAAGGCCGCATTGAGATGTGGGAAGCGGCGACCAAGATGGCGCTGGCACGGCCGTTGGTCGGTGTCGGCTTCAAGGGTCCTTATATCCAGTCGGTGATGGACCAGTACTCGCCGGGCACTACGGCGCGCGCAGTGCACAGC
>JBAVMB010000481.1:0-3036 GCA_049689615.1 Allostellaceae bacterium | reverse complement strand
CGATCCGCGTCCTCGCCGAGCGCGATCCGTCGAAACTGCCTTGGAAGGAACTCAAAGTTGACGCTGTGCTCGAATGCACCGGCTTGTTCACCAAACGCGAAGCGGCGGCCAAGCATCTCGAAGCCGGCGCCAAGCGCGTCATCGTCTCGGCGCCGGCCGACGGTGCCGACATTACCGTCGTGCTCGGCGTCAACAGCGACCAGCTCAACCCCGAGCACAAGGTGCTTTCGAACGGCTCGTGCACGACCAACTGTCTTGCCCCGGTTGCTTATGTGCTCAATGAGGTGCTCGGCATCGAGCACGGTTACATGACGACGGTGCACTCCTATACCGGTGACCAGAACACAGTCGATACGCTGCACAAAGACATGCGCCGCGCCCGTGCCGCCGCGCTCAACATGATTCCGACCTCGACCGGTGCCGCCAAGGCGCTCGGCCTGGTGATTCCGGCGTTGCAGGGCAAGCTCGACGGCGCCTCGATCCGCGTGCCGACCGCCAACGTGTCGCTGATCGATTTCAAATTCTTGGCGGCGCGCGACACGACGAAGGACGAGATCAACACGGTGATGACCAAGGCGGCGAACTCGAATCGCTTCAAGGGCATCCTCGCGGTCAACAACGAGGAAGCGGTGTCGAGCGATTTCAACCACGACGCCCACAGTTCGACATTTGACCTGACGCAGACAGTGGTGATGGGCAAACGTCTCTGCCGGGTCCTGGCGTGGTACGACAACGAGTGGGGCTTCTCGAACCGGATGGTCGAGGTTGCGGCCCTGGTCGGCGGCATGGGCTGAGCCGCCTATGGCGGCGCGCATTGTCGTTCACTCGCTTACCGATGCGTGCGCTGCGCTTGCGGCGGCCGCATCGGTCGGATGCGAGGTGACGCTGACGAGCGCCGCCGCCGCCGGTGGTTACGCCGGTCCCGCCTGGTTCAAGGCATTGACCGAAGAAGCCATGCGCACGGTGCCGGATGCGCGCTGCGACACGGTGCTGGATTGCGGCGCGGCGCCGGGCATTGCCTTGGCCGCATTGCAGCTCGGCTTGAAGCATTTACGGTTTACCGGCAACGCCGAAGCCCGCCGCCATCTGCAGGCGATTGCCGTGCAGCTCGATGCCACGATCGAGACGGAAGATTTGCCGGCACTCGATCTGCGCGGCGTGCGGCACGCCGAAGCGCGCTGCCGCGCCTGGCTCACCGGCAAGACGATGACGCGGGCTTAGCGCTTCTGCTATATCCGGCGCATAAGGGAAGGCGAGATGGCGACAATCACCAAGACCGTTCGGAAAATCCTCGACGCTTACGAAAGCGACACGCCGAAGACCAAGGCCAACTTGGCGCGCATCCTGATGCAAGGGAAGCTCCGCGGCACCGGCAAGCTGGTGATTTTGCCGGTCGACCAGGGCTTCGAGCATGGCCCCGCGCGCAGCTTTGCGCCCAATCCTCCGGCCTACGATCCGCACTATCATATCCGGCTGGCGATCGACGCCGGACTGTCGGCCTATGCCGCGCCGCTCGGCATGCTCGAAGCCGGCGCGCGCACCTTTGCCGGCAAGATTCCAACCATCCTCAAATGCAATTCGGCCAACAGTCTGTCGCGCGCCAAAGAGGCACCAGACCAGGCGGTGACCGCGTCGGTCCAGGACGCAATCCGGCTCAAATGCGCGGCGGTTGGCTTCACCATTTATCCGGGTTCGGACAAGGCCTACGACCAGATGGAAGAGCTCGCCGAGCTTGGCCGCGAAGCCAAGGCGGCTGGCCTCGCGGTTGTCGTCTGGTCCTATCCGCGCGGCGGCAATCTGTCGAAGGAAGGCGAGACCGCGATCGACATATGCGGCTACGCGGCGCACATGGCGGCGCTGCTCGGCGCTCACATCATCAAGGTCAAGCCGCCGACCGCGTATCTCGAGCTCGAAGCGGCGAAGAAAGTCTACGAAGCGCAGAAGATCGACATCTCGACGCCGGCGGCACGTATCCGCCACGTGGTGCAGTGTTGCTTCGACGGCAGGCGCATCGTCGTATTCTCCGGCGGTGAGGCCAAGGACATCGACGGCGTTTATGCCGAGGTCCGCGCGGTGCGCGACGGCGGCGGCAATGGCTCGATCATCGGCCGCAACACCTTCCAGCGGCCGCGCGACGAAGCGCTGAAGATGCTTGCGCAGATCATCCGGATTTATCGCGGCGAGGCGTGACCCGCCTCTATCTCATCACACCGCCGGCGTTCGATCCGCCCGGCTTCGCGCGTTTGCTGACCGAAGCGCTCGATGCCGGCGACGTGGCGTGCGTCCAATTGCGGCTCAAGCCGGCGGACGACGGTGCGATCCGTCGCGCTGCCGATATCCTGCGGCCGATTGCGCAGGACCGGGGCGTTGCTTTCCTGCTGAATGACCGTGCCGATCTGGCACTCGCTTGTCGCTGCGACGGCGTTCATATCGGTCAGGAGGACACACCCTACAACGAGGCGCGCCGCCTACTCGGGCCCGATCGCATCGTCGGCGTCACCTGCCACGCCAGCCGCGACCTGGCGCTTGAGGCGGCTGAACGGGGTGCGGATTACGTCGCGTTCGGCGCGTTCTTTCCGACGCAAACCAAGGATGCCAAAGGCCGCGCCGACCCTGAATTGTTGCGTTGGTGGAGCGCGGCAACGACGGTGCCGTGCGTCGCCATCGGCGGCGTTACGCCGGCCAATTGCGGTCCGTTGGTTAAGGCAGGCGCCGATTTTCTCGCGGTTGTCGCCGCCGTGTGGGATCATCCGCAAGGGCCGGGCGCGGCGGTCAAAATCTTCAACGAGGCAATCGCTGCCGCGCGCTGATCGAGCGCGGATTTTCTTCGATGGTTGTTACTTCAGGCGAAGCGGTATTGCCGATAGCGCGCGAGCGGCGCGGCGTGATGCCGCCTTGGGCGCTGATCGCGGCTGCGCTCTTGCACCTGTTGCCGGTGTTGATCTGGTTGTGGCACTGGCCAATGGCATCGGCACCGCCGCCGCCGGTGTTCAAGGTAACGCTGGTGCAGGCACCGCCCAAACCAACAACCGTACC
>JBAVMB010000480.1:0-1968 GCA_049689615.1 Allostellaceae bacterium | reverse complement strand
GCCGGCGCAGAACTTGAAACGGCGGCCAGACGGGCTGTTTCAAGACGGTAACGGCCAGTTCAGCGTCGACGGCACCGTTACGTTGCAGGTCGGCGCGCTCGAAGGCAGCAACGTCAGTTCAGTCGGCGTCATGGTCGACATGATCAAGAACACCCGTTTGTTCCAGATGCAGACGCAAATGCTTCACTCGGTCGCGACGATGGGCGCGGGCAGTCAGAGTCCGCTCACCCTGCAATAGGCATGTGACCGGCAACATACAAACGAGAGGACATCATGATTCAGTCATTGGCGATCGTTCGCACCGGGCTCGAAGGCGAGCAGACCAACATGAACGTCATCGCGAACAACTTGGCCAATCTTAACACGGCCGGTTTCAAGGCGATCCGGCCGATCTTCCAGGATCTGCTGTATCAGAACGCGACCCAGGCCGGCGGCTTCACCTCGCAGAACACCAACTATCCGTCCGGCCTGCAGACCGGCACCGGCGCCAACGTCATCTCCACCGAGCCCATCATCACCCAAGGGGGTCTGCAGCAGACCGGAAACGCACTTGACCTTGCCATCAACGGCAACGGCTATTTCCAGGTGCTCATGCCCTCGGGCACGATCGCCTATACCCGTGACGGCAGCTTCGCGCTCAACGCCCAGGGTCAGGTGGTGACGGCAAACGGCTACCAGCTCCAGCCACCGATCACGATTCCGCCGGGCGCGCAGTCGCTCACCGTTGGTACCGATGGCACGGTCAGCGTCCAGCTTCAGGGCCAGTCGACACCGACCCAGATCGGCCTCATCCAGCTCGCCAGCTTCATCAATCCGGCGGGCTTGCAGTCAATCGGCAACGATCTCGCGATCCAGACGCAGTCATCCGGCTCGCCGACGCCCGGTAAAGGCGGCAGCAACGGCCTCGGCTCGATCGACCAGGGTTACTTGGAATCATCCAACGTTTCGGTGGTCAACGAGATGGTCGACATGATCGAGACCGAACGCGCCTACGAGCTCAACACGCAAGCGGCCAAGAACGTCAATGACATGCTGGGCTATCTCAACAACGTGACCGCGTGAGCGAGCGATGAAGCGTGTCTCCGCACTGGTCACGCTGGCCGTGCTCGGCGTTGGCCTCGGCGGGTGCGAGCAGCCGCCAGGTCATTTGCCGATGACGACGTCGGCGTTCGGGCCGCTGCCGGGCGACAAAGGCGAACAATTGCCGGCCACCAACGGCGCCATCTACCAGGCGACGGCCGAAGGCAACGGTGGCCTCGAACTGTTCCTAGACCATCGCGCCTATCAGGTCGGCGATATCATAACCGTCGCGATCGCGCAAAGCGCTTCGGCAAGCAAGAACGTCAGCCAGAACGTCGGCCGCAGCGACAGCATCAACAGCACGGTTGGCAATTTCTTCGGCGTCCCGCTGGCGTTCGGCCGGAGCCATGACAACGGCACGACCGTGAACAAGTTTAATCCAAACCTTTCCTATAACAGCGCCAACTCGCTCAAGGGCAGTGGTTCGACCGCGCAAAGCGATAGTGTCATCACCACGGTTTCGGCGATGGTGCAGCGCATCCGGCCGAACGGCGATCTGGTCATCAAAGGCGAGAACGTCGTCCAGCTGGTCGGCGGCAAGGAATTCATCCGCATCGCCGGCGTGGTGCGGCCGGAAGACATTTCCAGCAACACCGTATCGTCGACCCGCATGGCCGAGGGCTATATCGAATTCAGCGGCGACGGCGAGACCTATCTCGCGCCGAAAATGGGATTCCTCCAGCGCCTTTTTATGACGGTCAGCACGCTATGGCCCGATTTCTAGCCCTGGCTCTCGCCGTTTTCGCCTTGATCGGCGCCAATGTCGCACACGCGGAGCGCATCAAGGATCTCGCCACCGTCGAGGGCCAGCGTGGCAACCAGTTAATCGGTTATGGCCTCGTCGTCGGCCTCGCCGGCACCGGCGACCAGACGACGCAGATACCTTAC
>JBAVMB010000479.1:0-5563 GCA_049689615.1 Allostellaceae bacterium | reverse complement strand
CGCACTGGCTCGCGCGTCATCGCCGGACCGGCAGGCGGCGATGCGGCCGGTCTTGCCTTCGATGCGCTCGCCGCGGCGAAGAAGGACAAGGCCGACGTGCTGCTGATCGACACCGCCGGCCGGCTGCACAACAAGGCCAATCTGATGGCCGAGCTCGAGAAGGTCGTGCGTGTGTTGAAAAAGGCCGATCCGGCGGCGCCGCATGCGGTCTTGCTCGTCCTCGACGCGACCGTGGGCCAGAACGCTCAGGCGCAGGCGCAGGCCTTCGGCGACATCGTCGGCGTCACCGGCCTGGTGATGACCAAGCTCGACGGCACCGCCAAGGGCGGCGTGCTGGTGGCGATTGCCGAGGCGTTCAAGCTGCCGGTGCATTTCATCGGCATCGGCGAGGGCGCCGACGATCTGCGGCCGTTCGTGGCAAAAGATTTCGCGCGGAGCCTTGTCGGGCTGGATTAGACGCTGGCGCGGTCGAGCACCAACGCCGGATGCAGTGCGTTGCGCTCGGCGCCGTCAGCGATCTGGCAGCGGCACGACGTTCCGGCAGCGACAACGAGCGCGTCAGGCGCCGCGGCGCGTATTTTCGGCAGCACCGACAGCTCGCCGATCTTGAGCGACATATCGTAGTGCTCGGCCTCGTAGCCGAAGGCGCCGGCCATGCCGCAGCAGGTCGATTCAAAGGTCTCGACCGTGAGACCGGGGATGAGCTTGAGCGCCGCCGCGCTCGCCGGTGCGGTGCCGAACGCCTTCTGGTGGCAGTGGGTATGCAGCACAGCTTTGGCCGCGAGCGGCTTGAGCGTGAGCTTGAATCGTCCCGCCGCGGTCTCTGCCGCGATGAACTCTTCGAACAACATTGCAGCTTTGGTGAGCGCGATTGAATCCTCACCCGGCAGCAGCGCCGGAAATTCGTCGCGCAAGGTCAGCAGACACGAGGGCTCCAGTCCGACGATGGGCACGCCGCGCGCGACAAATGGCTTGAGCGCTGTAATCGTGCGCCGCGCTTCTTCCTTGGCTTCGGCGATCAGGCCGACGGACAGGAATGTGCGGCCGCAGCACAGCGGCCGTTCGCCGCGCAAGCTCGCCGGCACGACCTTGTAGCCGGCGCGCTCGAGCACGCGCGTGGCGGCGCGTGCGTTCTCCGGCTCGAACCATCGATTAAAGGTGTCGGCGAACAGCACGACTTCGCGGCCGTCTTTGGCGCTCGCTGCATCGCCATAGGGCCGTGGGTGCCAGCGCGGCAGCTTGCGCCGCGCGCTGAATCCGATGAGCGCCTCGCTGAGCCATGCCAATCCCGCTATGCGGTCGCGCAGATTGAGCAGCCAGCCGAGCCGCGCGGCATAAGGCGCATAGCGCGGCAGATAGGCGATCAAGCGCTCGCGCAGGGAAAGGCCGTGCGTCTTGCGGTATTGGTGCAGGAACTCGATCTTCATCCGCGCCATGTCGACGCCGGTCGGGCACTCGCGCTTGCAACCTTTGCACGAGATGCATAGTTCCATCGTCTCGCGCATCGGCGCGGAGGTCAGCGCGTTCGGACCGAGCTGGCCCGACAGCGCGAGGCGCAGCGTGTTGGCGCGGCCACGCGTCAGATGCTGCTCATCGAGCGTTGCGCGATACGACGGACACATCACGCCGGCATCGCGCGCGCGGCAGGCGCCGTTGTTGTTGCACATCTCGACCGCGCCGGCGAAGCCGCCCCACGCCGACCAGTCGAGCGCGGTATCGATGGCCTGCGTCGCATAGCCCGGCTTGAAGCGGAACAGCGAGCGGTCGTCCACCTTCGACGGCCGCACGATCTTGCCAGGATTCATCAGGCCGGTGGGATCGAACGCGTCCTTCACCTCTTCGAAGGCGCGCACCAGCCGCTTACCGAACATCGGCTCGTGGAATTCCGAGCGTACCAATCCGTCGCCGTGCTCGCCCGAATGGGAGCCTTTGTATTCGCGCACCATGGCGAAAGCTTCCTCGGCGATGGCGCGCAGCTTCTTGACCTCGATCTCCTGCTTAAGATTGAGCACCGGCCGCACGTGTAGGCAGCCGACCGAGGCGTGCGCGTACCAGGTGCCGCTGGTGCCATGCTTCTTGAACACGGCGTCGAGCCGTGCGGTGTAGTCGGGCAGGTCTTCGAGGGGTACCGCGCAGTCCTCGATGAAGGAAACCGGTTTGCCGTCACCCTTCATCGACATCATGATGTTGAGACCTTGCCGGCGCACCGCCCACACCGCCGACTGAAACGCGTCGTCGACGATTTCGACCACGCCGCCGGCGTGGCCGAGCATGCCCATGAGCTCGACCAGCTGCTTCAGGTCGCGGACGTTCTTGGCCGCGTCCTCGCAGGCGAACTCGACCAGCAGCAGCGCTTCGGGCTCACCTTCGACGAAACGGTCGACGGTTGTGCGGAAGAGCGGAATGTCGCGCGCCAGTTCGATCATGGTGCGGTCGACCAACTCGACCGCCGCCGGCTTCAGCGCGACGATCGGCTTCGCCGCCTGCATCGCGCTGTAGAAGCTCGGGAAATGACAGACGCCAAGGACGCGATGCGGCGGGATCGGCTGTAGGTCGAGCTCGATGGCGCTGAAGAAAGCGAGTGTGCCTTCTGAACCGACCAGCAGACGCGCCATGTTGTGGCCGGCGTCGGCGATCGTGTCGATGTTGTAGCCGCCGACCCGGCGCTGCACGTTGGGAAAGCGCGCGGCGATCTCGTCCTTCTCGCGGTTGTGCAGCGCGCGCATGAAACGCACCAGATCGCGGTAGCGTTCGGGCAGGGCGCGCTCGTCGAAATTGGCCGCCACTTCGCCGAAGGTTGCGGTCGTGCCGTCCGGCAGTAGCGCGTCGATGGCGCGCACGTTGTGCACCATGTTGCCGTAGCGCAGCGAGCGCGTGCCGCAGGAATTGTTCGCCGTCATGCCGCCGAGCGTGGCGCGGTCGCCGGTCGAGACGTCGACTGGAAAGAATAAGCCCTTGCTCTTGAGCTGGCGGTTGAGGCGGTCCATCACCAAACCCGGCTGTACGCGCGCGCGCCGGCGCGCGACGTCGACGTCGAGCACTTGGTTCATGTACTTGCTGCAATCGAGCACCAGCGCGCGGCCGACGGTCTGGCCGCATTGCGAGGTGCCGCCCCCGCGTGGCAAGAGGGCTACGCCTTCCTCGCGCGCGATGGCGAAGGCGGCCGCCACGTCCTCGGCATCGCGCGGCACCACGACGCCGATGGGCTCGATCTGGTAGATCGAGGCATCGGTCGCATAGCGGGCGCGCGAAAAGGCGTCGAACAGCACGTCGCCCTTGAGTGCGCGCCGGAGCCGAGATTCGAGGACCGTCGCCATGGCGCGATTAGACGAGAACGCCGCCGGAAAAACCAGCGGTGACGCGGCGATTTTGCGAATGCATGACTCGGTTGCGTGGGCTTGTCGGTCGGGTCCCGTCCGACTAGGCTTGTCTCCAAGACGCGCGCAGACGCGAACATTGGGGGAGACGCCATGGCGAGCCGTGGAAGCCGAACCGGGAAAAGCCGGTGGTTTGTGCTTTTCCTGATCAGCCTGATGTACCTCATCACCTATCTCGACCGGGTCAACATCTCCACGGTTGCGCCGGTCATCAGCAAGGAATTCGGCTTCGACAAGGCGACAATGGGCGCCATTTTCAGCGCCTTCGTCTGGAGCTATGCACTCTGCCAGATTCCGGGCGGCTGGCTTGGTGACCGGTTCGGGCCGCGCCGTGTGCTGACCGCGATCGTCGGCTATTGGTCTGTGATGACGGCGCTGACCGCGGCCGCGACCGGCGCGGCCTCATTCATCGCCCTCCGTTTCCTGTTCGGCATCGGCGAAGGCGGCGCGTTCCCGGTCGCGACCCGCTCGATGCAGCTGTGGTTCCCGCGCCAGGAACGCGGCTTGGTGCAAGGCGTCTCGCACAGTGCCAGCCGTCTCGGCGCTGCCATCGCACCGCCAATCGTGGTGGCGATCATTACGACGCTCGGCTGGCACTGGGTGTTCTACATCTGCGGCGCGGTCGGCATTCTCTGGACCGCGTTGTGGTACGGCTGCTATCGCAACCTGCCCGAAGAGCAGGAATCCGTTAGCAAGGACGAGCTCGCCTACATCCGCGGCATCGACGCCAAGGGCAATATCAAGCCGCCGCAGATCGAGAAGACCGCAAGCGTGCCGTGGGCGACGCTGTTCCGGTCGCCCAATATGTGGGCGATCATGTGCGCCTACTTCACCTACGTCTATTGCCTATGGATCTTTCTCAGCTGGTTGCCGTCTTATCTGTTCGAGGCCCGTCATCTCACGCTGATCAAGGTGGGCATCTTCGCGTCGCTGCCGCTGTGGGCCGGCGTCGTCGGCGACACGGTCGGCGGCGTGGCCGTCGACTGGCTGCTGGTCAAGACGGGCAACACCAAGCTCGCGCACCGCGCCGTCGCCATCATCGGCATGCTGGGCTGCGCCGTGTGCATCGTGCCGGCGGCGTTGGCGACCAACGCCTATGCCGCCATCGCCTGCCTCACCGGCGCAATGTTCTTCCTCGAATGCACGATCGGACCGTCGTGGGCGGTGCCGATGCATGTTGGTGGCAAATATTCGGGCACGGTGTCGGGCGTGATGAACATGGCCGGAAACATCGGTGGCGCGCTGTCGCCGCTGGTCTTCGGCATCCTGGTCCAGTTCGGCTCATGGGTGGCGCCGTTCATCGTCGCCGCGTGCCTGTTGGTCTTCGGCGCGGCGGTGTGGGCGTTCTGGCTCGATCCCGAAGTCTCGGTGCTCGAGAAGCGGTCCGCCGCCGGGTAAGAAAAGGTCGACGGCTAGCTGCCGCACGGGCTCGTCCGCGCATAGCAGGCGAACCACAACCGGGCCTTGCGGCCGGCTGGTGAATCCAGGCAAATTCCTCACCTCTTTCGATCAGGAGCTTTGATCATGGCGTTTCGCAGCGGCCGGCATTTGCTGCAGATCCCCGGCCCGACCAACCTGCCGGATCGCGTTTTGCGCGCGATGGATCGGCCGCTCATCGACCACCGCGGTCCGGAATTTCCGGCGCTAACCAAAACGGTCGTCGCCGGCCTCAAGCGCGTGTTCAAATGCTCCGGTCCGGTGGCGATCTTTCCGTCGTCGGGCACCGGCGCCTGGGAAGCGGCGATCCTCAACATGCTGTCGCCCGGCGACAAGGTGCTTGCCTTCGAGACCGGACAATTCGCGACGCTGTGGCGCAACCTGGCGCAGCGCCACAGCATCGACGTCGATCTGATCCCGAGCGACTGGCGGCATCCCGCCGACCCGGCGCAATTCGAAGCCAATCTCGCCGCCGATAAGAACCATGCGATCAAGGCAGTCCTCGTGCTGCAGAGCGAAACCTCGACCGGTGTTGCCAGCGATATCGCCGGCGTACGCCGCGCCATCGACCGCGCGCGGCATCCGGCGCTGCTGCTGGTCGATACGATTTCGTCGCTGGCAATTCAGGACTTCCGGCACGACGAATGGGGCGTCGACGTCGCCGTCGGCGGCTCGCAGAAGGGTCTGTTGCTGCCGCCGGGACTGAGCTTCAACGCAATCTCGAAGAAGGCTCTGGCCGCCAGCAAGTC
>JBAVMB010000478.1:0-2670 GCA_049689615.1 Allostellaceae bacterium | reverse complement strand
GATTGGGCCGCTCGATGACGGCGCGGGTGCACACTCGCGGAGCCGATGGAACAGGAACCAGGCAGTTTCGTAATTCGTGCCGATCATCCTTTGCAGTTGGAGGGCGCTCATGCCCTTTTTGCTGGATGCCATGAGTTGAGCGGCCAGAACCCACTTGGAAAGTGGGACGTGCGAACGCTCCATGACGGTTCCGACCGTCACGCTGAATGGCTTGCGGCAGTCCTTGCACTTATAGACGCCAGGGCGCGTTGACTTGCCTTGCAGCTTGGTAATGCGGTCGCCCATAACGCCGCAGTGCGGGCAAGTCGGGCCATCGGGCCAGAGCAGGGTTTCGAGATGCGCCCTAGCGGCGTCATCGTCGTTGTAGATTGGGTTGCGTAAATCGAGCTTCGTTTCCATAGCCGTATTCCCTTGAAAGTGAGGGAATACTAGCAAATGGGGCTTGGTACGTCAACCGGATAGTTCCCGCTTTTTCCTCTATGACGCACAAGGATATAGCAGCTCCGCCACAATGACGAGTTGTGGCGAACGCCGGTTACCGATAGCGAGCGCCAATCGATCGCACGTCGTCCGCTTGGCGACCTAACGCCCAGCTGCGAGCTTCAGGAACTGCCGCCGCATGGCGTCCACCCGCGCGAGATATGTGGCGGCGGACTCGTCGCCGCAACGCTCGCCGGGCGCCAGGCGGAAATGGCGGCGCGCGAAATTCGCCGCCGGGACGATGCCGCAAAGCTGGACGATCGCGGCGAGATCCTCAATCTGCCGCGGGCTGGCCGAGAGCGCCGGTTGAGCGGCGCGGATTTCCGTGACCTTGCGATCGAGGTACACCGCCGTTAGCTCGATCGCGTCGTGCGGCAGCACGCGCGTATAGAGCCCGGTGAACCAGCAATCGTCCGCAACGGCGTGATCGCGGATGCAAGAGCGCCGCGCCTCGGCGAAGGCGGCGTCGGTCATCTGGTACATGCCGACCGAGGTCGAGGCCGGCGCATAGATGCCGAAAGGATTCCACGAAAACCGCCAGCGCCAATAGGTGCGCGCGACGGGATTGCCGTCGCTTTCGACTTCGGCCAAAGCCGCCAGCAGCGCGGGCGGAATATCCTTCGTGGAATAGCGGCGGAAGAGATCGGCGTATTCCCGCCACGCAGCTTCCGGCGTCTTGGCGAGCCTGCCGTCCAGCGGAAAGAACAACTCGGTCGGCTTGCGGACGACGTGATAAGCGAGATTGACCGAAGAGAAGACCGCGAGGGCCACAGCGACCACGATTCCGATACGGACGGCACGCGGCAGCGCGGCGAAACTGCGCGAGGCGCGGCGCGCGTATTTCCACCAGCGCTCGATCCGGCGGCGGAAAGCGCGCCAATCGCGCCGGAGTTGCTGCCAGCGAAGCGGAACGCGGCCGACCCGCGATGAAGCCATGGGCGAAGAGGCTAGAAACGGCCTTGGGCTTTTTCGTGGCGGCGACGAATAGCGGGCCCGCGCCCGGCCGGCAGGCTTGGCTAGAGCGACCCGGCGACCGTGCTGAACGTGTTTTTCAACTTGCCGCCGACCGCCGAGAGCGCGGAGACGATCACGACCGCGACGAGCGCGGCGATCAGGCCATATTCGATGGCGGTGGCGCCAGCGTCGTCCCGGATCAGCGATCGAATCAAACGCAGCATGTTGCAGCCATCAATCATCGCGAGACCGATAGTTTTAGTCTCATACGCTCGAATTGCAACCAATGATGGCCGAGTCGCGGCGACGGCCGGCTTCGCTGCGGAGCGGCCGGCGCGGCGGACGATCAACCGAAGCCGGCCGGGTTCAGGCGGCCGAGCGCTTCTTCGACCACAGGCAATCGAGGCGGTAGGCGCCCGGGCCGGTGACATAGACGAACAGCAGCGCGCCGAGAATGGCGAGGTTCTTGGAAAAATTGCCGTACTGAATCTGCTGCGCCGGCGGCGTGTACTGCCAATAGCGGTGCGCGGCCGCCGTCGCGATCACCACGTAGACGATGCCGAGGAGCGCGCCGTAGCGCGTCCAGAGCCCGAAGACCAGCGACAGGATGAGGATCCACTCGACGATGTGGGCGACGAGACTGCACACCGCGGGCGCGAAAAACCCGAGGCTTCCGAGGTAGCCCGGGCTCGGCCCGCCGACCCAGACGGTCATCAGGAACAGCAAGGCGATCAGCACCCGGCCGATCAACAACAACAGGTCATTCATCGCTTTCCCCCTTGGTTCGGTTTTGCTTCGCTCATTCGGCAAACACGCGGCGCGGATCAAGGAACCGGGGTCGCGCACGCGGGCGGCGCATCATTCCGACGGAAAATTCATCGGCGTGAGACCCCCGGCGATGCGGCTAGCGTAGCGGCAAACCCGAGTCGGGCAAAACGCTTTCCCGCCGACCGGGCCGCGGCGCGCGATCCTGGCGACTCGCCGCCGGGCGGCCTTGACGCCGATCGTGGGCCGGCGCCGTTGAATTGCCGCAAAACCGTAGCAAGAATGCGGCGCAGGCAAGGACGGACAATGCGCACCTCGTTCCACAGGCTTTTCGGTCTCGCCGTTCTGGCATGGGCGCTGACCGCGGCCGGGGCCAGCCGGGCCGAATCGCTGCTCGACGCGCCGGTCTCCTACAGCGCGACCCGCACCACCACGGTCAACGGACGAACCTATGTCGGGACCGTCCATCAC
>JBAVMB010000477.1:0-2073 GCA_049689615.1 Allostellaceae bacterium | reverse complement strand
TGAGAGCCATGGGGCCGGTCGATTTCGTGTTTGACGTTCTCGATACCGAAGGGCGTGACATTCCCGAAAGTGCATTTGCTTTCCCGACGTTGGGTGGGCTAACCGGCGCACGCTTTTCCGAAATTATAGAAAAGATTGTCAAAGACGGCATCGATATTGTTGAAATGGACGCAGGCGATGCCAAAGCTGGCTGGATCAAGTTGGCTTCACGCTCAACGAATCCCACGGGCAAGCATCGTTACCAATTGGCCTACAACCGCAACCATCCCGCGGTCACGCAGTTAGTAACGGTCGCGCATGAGCTTGCGCATCTGTTTCTAGGGCATTTGGGGGATGATGTTGGGCGACGGGTCCGTGACCGCCGAGATCGTACAGTCGAGCAACGCGAGGCAGAGGCGGAAATGGCGGCATATCTGGTGGCCAAACGCAATGGTCTTAGCCCACGTAGTGAAAGCTACTTGTCGTCTTACAAGGGCGCGCTGGCAGAGATCGATCTTTATGGAGTAATGCGCGCAGCAAACAGTATTGAGAACGCCATGGGCATTCAGGCCCATCATTTAAAGAAGAAGGCATGACTGGGACGGAACCGGAACATGGTTTAGGGTTTCCCCGTCGCACTTTGGTTGGTCCACAGCAAAATGAAAAAACCATTTGGCCCGGAAGATGTTGTTGAAGTCCTGCGCGAGCGCATCAAGAGGGAAGACCTCACGCTCACGGCGTCTGATGCCGTGCGGATTATTTTGATGCTGGAAAGGCTCTCGCAGAGGTGCGCCGAAGCCTATCAGGTCGTCGGCTCTCTCGCCGGACTGGCGGAGGTGATGGACGACCCGGCGGTGCAAAAGGCGCTCGATCTGTTCAGCCGCCCGACGCGGCCCGGCGACGTTTTGCCGTTCATCACGCAGAGGGAGCGGCAGCGCGTGGTCCCCAAGCGCCGGAGCAAAGCAAAATCGTCACCGAAGACCGCAGGCAAGAAAGTGGGGCGTAAAAGCCGGTCTTAGGGCGCGATGCTCCGTTCAAGGACGTAGACAAGAGAGTTTGAAACCATGCTTCAGCATTACGAGGATATTCTTTCACGCATCGCCGGACCGCCGCGCTGGTTCGATGAGCAGGGCGTGCCGCGTTATTGCGAGTTCGCGCCTCATTGCATCGCCAACATCTACGCCGACGAATGCGCGCTTCTCGCCATCGAGTGCCAGAGTTGCGGGCGTCCCTTCATCGTGGCGCTTGATGCAGCAATGGCGAACCGCACGGCGATCAAGAAATCGGCGGAGTGGCGCACGCTCGCCGACATCATCCGTAGCCACGACATCCATTACGGCGACCCTCCCAACGTGGACTGCTGTGGGGTCGGGCACACCCAGAACAGCAATCCCCGCCGGGTGCTCGAATATTGGGAGCGTGTTCAGGAAACCTATACCGACCCCGCCTCGGGCCTGCGCGCGATCCGAGGCTGGCGGCATTGGACGCGCGACCACAGCCTTGAAATCGAGATACCGGACGCCGGGGATTAGATGTTGGCGCAGCCCTTCAGGCAGCAATTCCGAATCTTTCAGTGAGATTGGCGCATCTGGGCCGCCCGGCAGTTCCATGGCCTTGTTATCAAGAATGAGCGGTAAATAAGGTTCAAGGGTCCGCTGTGCGGCAACAACCCGTTGTCCCAAGATAGCCGCGCCTGATTACCGGGGATACAGCACATGGACATGTCAGACCCTGTAAACTTGGCTGAAGATTTGCTTGAGCGCGTTGCGCAGGGCAACCTCACCTTCACCAAAAGCGAAGTGAAGAAGATTGCCGCGATGCTGGACAAGCTGGCGTGGCGGGTGGGCGACGCCTATCAGGTCGCCGCCGCTCTCGCTGACTTCGCCCACATGAAAGACGATCCCGCTGTTATACGCGCCCTCGACTTTCTGGCCGACCCGATGCGGCCCGGCATGATGGGGTCGTTTGTCACGAAAAGGCATCGTGAGGAATCGAAAATCTTTCAGCGGGTCATAGAAGGCCATGAGGCGTGGGTGAAAACGCAAAAAGAGATCGCACGCAGGAACCGCCGTGTGAAAGCGGCGGGGGCACAGA
>JBAVMB010000476.1:0-8940 GCA_049689615.1 Allostellaceae bacterium | reverse complement strand
GCCACCAAGGATGCCGGCAAGATCGCCGGCCTCGAAGTGTTGCGCATCATCAACGAGCCGACCGCTGCCGCGCTCGCCTACGGGCTCGACAAGAACAAAACCGGCACGATCGCGGTCTACGACCTCGGCGGCGGCACCTTCGACATCTCGGTGCTGGAGATCGGCGACGGCGTGTTCGAGGTCAAGTCGACCAACGGCGACACCTTTCTCGGCGGCGAGGATTTCGACCGCAAGATCATCGACTACCTGGCCGACGAGTTCAAAAAGGAGCAGGGCATCGACCTGCGCAACGACCGGCTCGCGCTCCAGCGCCTCAAGGAAGCGGCGGAAAAAGCAAAGATCGAGCTGTCCTCGTCGATGCAGACCGAGGTCAATCTGCCGTTCATCACCGCCGACCAGAACGGGCCGAAGCACCTCAACATCAAGCTGACGCGCGCCAAGCTCGAAGCGCTGGTCGACGATTTGATCCAGAAGACGATCGAGCCGTGCCGCAACGCGCTCAAGGACGCGGGTCTCAAGGCGAGCGAGATTGGCGAGGTCATCCTGGTCGGCGGCCAGACCCGCATGCCCAAGGTGATCGAGGCGGTGAAGACTTTCTTCGGCCGCGAGCCGAACCGTTCGGTCAATCCGGACGAGGTGGTGGCGGTCGGCGCGGCGATCCAGGCCGGCGTCCTCACGGGCGAGGTCAAGGACGTGCTGCTGCTCGACGTCACGCCGCTGTCGCTCGGCATCGAGACGCTGGGCGGCGTGTTCACGCGGCTCATCGACCGCAACACGACGATCCCGACCAAGAAGAGCCAGGTGTTCTCGACCGCGGAAGACAATCAGACCGCAGTGACGATCCGCGTCTTCCAAGGCGAGCGCGAGATGGCGGCGGACAACAAGCTGCTGGGTCAGTTCGACCTGGTCGGCATTCCGCCAGCGCCGCGCGGCGTGCCGCAGGTCGAGGTCACCTTCGACATCGACGCGAACGGCATTGTCTCGGTATCGGCCAAGGACAAAGCCACCGCCAAGGAACAGCAGATCCGCATCCAGGCGTCAGGCGGCCTCGGCAAGGATGACATCGACAAGATGGTGAAGGACGCCGAAGCGCACGCCGCCGATGACAAGAAACGGCGCGAGCTGGTCGAGGCGCGCAATCAGGGCGAGGCGCTCGTCCATGCCAGCGAAAAGACGCTCAAGGAGAATGCCGACAAGGTGCCGGCCGACGGCAAGCAGGCGGTCGAAAGCGCGATCGCCGACCTCAAGGGCGTACTGAGCGGCGAGGATATCGGCCAGATCCGCTCCAAGTCCGAAGCGCTGGCGCAGGCTTCGATGAAGCTCGGCGAAGCGCTCTATAAGTCGCAGCAACCGCCGCCGCCAGGCGCCGGGCCGGCGCCCGGAGCAGGCGCGGGCTCGCAAGGCGGCGGTCAGCAGGCAGGCAACGAGAAGGTAGTCGACGCCGACTTCGAGGAAGTCGACGAGCAGAAGAAGCGCGGCTCCGCCTGAACGGCGCCGCGTTTTTTCGTCGCCAGCGTGAACCCAAAAGCGTCATAACACGGCGATGGCGAAGCGGGATTTTTACGAGACACTCGGCGTGCCGCGCGGCGCGTCATCCGAGGACCTCAAGAAAGCCTTTCGCAAGCTCGCCATGCAGTATCACCCGGACCGCAATCCGGGCGACGCCAAGGCCGAGCACCGCTTCAAGGAAATCAACGAAGCCTACGACGTCCTCAAGGACGAGCAGAAACGCGCGGCCTACGACCGCTTCGGCCACGCCGCCTTCGAGAATGCCGGCGGCCGCGGCGGCGCCAGTGATTTCGGCTTCGGCGCGGGCTTCGCCGACATTTTCGACGAGATGTTCGGCGAGTTCATGGGCGGCCGCCGTCAGCAGGGCGGCGCCAATCTGCGCGGCAGCGACCTGCGCTACAACCTTGAGATCACTCTTGAAGAAGCCTTCCACGGCAAGCAGACGACGGTGCGGGTGCCGACGCTCGCCACCAGCGACGCCTGCAAGGGCAGCGGCGCCGAGGCGGGCTCGCGGCCGATCAACTGTCCGACCTGTCACGGCCAGGGCCGCGTGCGCGCGCAGCAGGGCTTCTTCACCATCGAACGCACCTGTCCGGCGTGTCACGGCGCCGGCCGCGTTGTCGAGAATCCATGCCGGCAATGCGGCGGCCAGGGCCGCACCCACCGCGAACGCGCGCTGTCGGTATCGATTCCGGCAGGCGTCGAGGACGGTACGCGCATTCGGCTCGCCGGTGAAGGCGAAGCCGGCGTCCGCGGCGGCGGCGCCGGCGACCTCTACATCTTCCTGTCGGTCAAGCCGCACCGCCTGTTTCACCGCGACGGCAACCACGTCCATGTGCACGTGCCGGTGTCACTGACAACGGCGGCCTTGGGCGGGACGCTCGAAGTGCCGACCATCGACGGCAGCCGCGCACGCGTGACAATTCCCGCCGGCACGCAGAACGGCCATCAACTCCGCCTCAAGAGCAAAGGCATGTCGACTCTACGCTCGACCGCACGCGGCGACATGTATGTCGAGGTGCGGGTCGAGACGCCAGTGCATCTTTCGAAGCGTCAGCAGGAGCTGCTCAAGGAATTCGAGGCGGCCGGCGACGCGCGCAAGACGCAGCCCGAAGCCGAGAGCTTCTTCGCAAAGGTCAAAGAGTTCTTCGGCGATCTGACCGAGTAACGCCACCATACCGGTCGGCGCACGCACGCGGCGTCGCGTGTTATAGTCGCGCGGGGACACGCGGGGGAGCCGGTGGTCAAGCTGGCATTCTGGGACACGGTCAACGGCGCCTATCGCTTTGTCGCCAGCCATCCATTGATGGTTCTGCGCACCGGCTGGTTCTATCTCGTTCTCACTGCGCTCGACGTCGCGCTGCGCCGTGGACCGGCCTTGACGCCGATGATGCGCGCGGCGGCCTTCGCCGTCGCAATTCTGCTGATCGGCGCCAGCATCGCTTGGCACATCGCCCTGATGCGCGCGATCCTGCTCGACGACCATTCATGGGCAGCGGCGCTGCAATTCCGCCGCCGCCACTGGCGGCTGCTTGGCGTCGGCGTGCTGTTGTTTCTCATGCTACTGCCGATCGCCGCTGTCGCCGCGATTGCCGGATTTTTGGCGTTCCACCTCGGCCGACCGGTGGCGATGGCGATCTTCGTCGTCGTCGCCATTGTCGGCATTGTGATTCTCGTCGCGCTGGCGTGCCGGCTATACCTATTGGGCCCGGCGATCGCGACCGACGATCCGGCGAAAGCCATCCGCGCCGCTTGGCATCGTGGCCGCGGCAACACTTGGCGACTGTTCTTCGGCGACGTGCTGATGATCGTGCCCGTCGTGCTGGTTGCCGGTCTGGTTGGCGGCGGCAGTGGACTGTTAGTTTTCGTTGCGACTCACGGCGACCTGTCGTTCGGCGACTGGCTTGCGCAATTGAGCTTTAACAGCCGCCTCGCGCTAGGCCTGACGCAAGGCGTCGTCCAACTCGTGGCGAGCGCATTCAACGTCACGTTCTATGTCTTCGCCTACCGGCAGCTGGCGGCGAACTGGAACCCGCCGCCTGCGCTCGCGGCGTTGCAGATCGACACTTGACGCGGGTCGACGGCCGTATGCGGTTCGGCTAAACCGGTCGCCCCGTCAACCGTCTGAGCCACGCGCCCGTGTCCCGAAAACTGCTGCTACCGCTTGCGATCCTGTGGCTCGCCGGCATGGGCCTGCGCCTGACGCTCCTGGCCGTGCCGCCCGTGATTCCGCTCATCCATGCCGACCTGCACATGAGCGAGACCGAAGTCGGCACGCTCGGCTCGCTGCCGTCGCTGCTGTTCGCCTTCGCCGCCGTGCCCGGCTCCCTGCTGATCGCGCGCACTGGCGCAGTGCCGACGCTGATCGCCGGTCTGGTGCTCACCGCGCTCGCTTCGGCGGCGCGCGGCATCGCCGACAGCGTCGCGACGCTCTATCTCGCGACCATCGCGATGAGCGCCGGCATCGCCATCATGCAGCCGGCGCTGCCGCCGCTGGTGCGCGCCTGGTGCCCTGACCGCATCGGCTTTGGCACCGCCGTCTATACCAACGGCCTGCTGATCAGCGAGACATTGCCCGTCGCGTTGACCCTTCCCTTTGTGCTGCCGCTGGTCGGTAGCTGGCGCTGGAGCTTCGTGATTTGGAGCGTGCCCGTGTTGTTGACCGGGTTGCTAGTGTTGGCCTTGGCGCCGCGCGATGCGCATCCACGGCTTGGTCCGCTGAGACGCTGGTGGCCCGATTGGAAGAACCCGCTGGTCTGGCGCCTGGCGTTTATGATGGGCGGCGTCAACACCGCCTATTTCGCCACGAACACATTCCTGCCCGATTATCTGCACGCCACCGGCGACGCCCATTGGACCAGCGCCGCGCTGACCTCACTTAATTTCTGCCAACTGCCGGTGTCGTTCGCGATGCTGGTGCTCACCGAAAGGTTGGTGCGGCGGCACGTTGCCTACATTGCGCTCGCCGTCCTTGTGCTGGTGAGCGCAGGCGGCCTCGCCTTCATGTCCGGCGCTTGGACGGTGGCGTGGGCCGGCATCCTGGGTGGCGCCAATGCGGCGATGCTGGTGTTGATGCTGTCGCTGCCGCCGCTTTTGGCGCGGCCAGAGGATATTCACCGGGTCATCGCGGCGATGTTCACCATCTCCTATCCGACGGCGGTGGTGTTTCCGATCCTCGCCGGCATCGCTTGGGACGCCAGCGGCTGGCCGGGCTTCGCCTTCGTGCCGGCCGCGATCGCAGCGGTGGCGATCATGTCTCTCGCGCCAACCATCGACTTCCACCGCGGCACGGCGTGAGCCGCACCTATTCGGCTGCGACCGTCGGGTTCTGTGCCGGCTCCTCGACAAGCGCCGCCAGCAGGCCTTCGCGGATGGTCTTGAGCCGGGTCTCGTCCTCGATCTTGTGGCCGAAAAGATCCTTCACGTAGAAGACGTCGACCACTTTTTCGCCGTAGGTCGAGATTTTGGCGCTCGAGATCTGCAAGTTGAGCGCGGTCAAGGCGCGCGTCACCTGGAACAAAAGGCCGGGCCGGTCGCGGCCATTCACTTCGATGACGGTGTGGGTGCGGCTTGCGTTGTTGTTGATGATGACACGCGGCGGCACGGCCAGCGTGCGCGTGCGCGTCGGAATCACCTGCGGCCGCGCGAGTTCCACATGCGCCTTGATCGCGCCCGACAGCACGCCATCGAGCGTCGCTGACAGCCGTGCGAGGCGTTCTGGCTGGTCGAAGGCGCCACCGGCCTGGTCCTGCACGGTGAAGGTATCGAGCGCCATGCCGTTTTGCATGGTGAGAATCTTGGCGTCGACGATGTTGGCGCCAGCAATCGCCAATGCGCCGGCGATGCGAGAGAACAAGCCGGCATGGTCCGCGGTATAGAGCGTGACTTCGGTGACGGCGCGGGCGGGATCGACGCGGGTCTCGACTATGAGCAGCCTGCCGCCGCGTTCGGCATCGCGAATGAGGCGCGCGTGCCGCGCCATGTTCTCGGGTTCGAACGACAGCCAGTAGAACGGATAGCCTTTGGCGATGAAGCTTTCAATCTCCTCGGGCGTGAAGTCGGCGAGCAGCTGTTTCACCGCCGCCTGCGCCGCAGCGATGCGCTGGCTGCGTGCCTCGTCGACCAGGCCGCCGGCCATCAGTTCGGCGGCGCGGTGATAAAGCTCGCGCAGCAGCGTTGCCTTCCAACCGTTCCAGACTTTGGGCCCGACGGCACGAATGTCGACCACGGTCAAGATCAGCAACAATTTCAAACGCTCGGGCGACTGCACGCGGGCGACGAAATCCGAAATCGTCTGCGGATCGTCGACGTCAAGCTTGAAGGCGGTCGCGCTCATCAGCAGATGCCAGCGCACCAGCCAGGCGACCGTCTCCGTCTCCTCGGCCGACAGACCGAGCCGCGGACCGAGTTTCTGCGCCACTTCCTCACCGAGGATCGAATGGTCGCCGCCGCGGCCCTTGGCGATGTCGTGACACAGCACCGCGAGATACAACGCGCGGCGTGAGCCGGCGTCGATCGTTGGGGTCAGCGAAGTCGTCAACGGCAGCTCGTCCACGAGCAGACCTTTCTCGAGCTTCGACAGGATGCCGATGGCGAAGATGGTGTGCTCGTCGACGGTATAGATGTGATACATGTCATATTGCATCTGCGCCACGACGCGGCCGAAATCCGGCACGAAGCGGCCGAAGACGCCGGCTTCGTTGAGCCGGCGCAGCGCGACCTCGGGATCCTTCCGCGAGGTCAGGATTTCCATGAACAGGCGGTTGGCTTCGGGATCGGCGCGCAGATTGTTGTCGATCAGCCGCAGGTTATGTGTGATCAGCCGCAGCGCGTGCGGATGGATGTCGAGGTCGTGTTCTTCCGCGACGTGAAAAAGGCGCAGCAGATCAATGCGGTTGCGGCGGAAGGCATCCTCGCCATCGACGTCGATGCGGCCGCCTTCGACCACGAAACCTTCGAGCTTCTTGGTCGCACCGCCCCATGGCCGCCAGGCGAGCAGGGGCCGCGTCTTGTGCTCGGATTCGAGCACGGCGCAGATGATGCGCGTCAGATCGCCGACGTCCTTGGCGACGAGGAAATAGTGCTTCATGAAGCGTTCGACGCCGCGCGTGCCGGCGTGATCGGTGTAGCCCATGCGGCGGCCGATTTCGGCCTGATGCTCGAAGGTCAGGCGGTCCTCGGCACGGCCGGCGAGGAAATGCAGGTGGCAGCGCACCGTCCACAGAAAATTCTGCGCCCGGGCGAAGCGCGCTGCTTCGTCCTCGGAGAACACGTTGAGTTCGACCAGCTTCGACACGTCGTCGACGCGATACGCGAACTTGGCGATCCAGAACAACGTGTGAAGATCGCGCAGCCCGCCTTTGCCTTCCTTGACGTTGGGCTCGACCAGGTAGCGTGAATCGCCGAGCCGCTGATGGCGCTCGTTGCGCTCGGCGAGCTTGTCCCTGACGTATTGCGCGGCGTTGCCTTTGACGATTTCGGCGTCGAACGCTGCCTTCATCTCGTCGAAGATCTTCTGCTCGCCCCAGATGTAGCGCGCCTCGAGGATCGCGGTGCGTATGGTGAGGTCGGCCTTGGCCTGGGCAATCGTTTCGTTGATCGAGCGTGTCGACTGGCCGACCTTGAGGCCCAGATCCCACAACACGTAGAGCATGTACTCGACGACCTGCTCGGTGTGCGGCGTCGCCTTGTAAGGCAGCAGGAACAGCAGATCGACGTCGGAATAAGGCGCGAGTTCGCCGCGGCCGTAGCCGCCGACCGCAACCAGCGCCATGCGCTCGCCTTCGGTCGGATTGGCGGCGGGATAGACGTGGCCGACGGTGAAGTCGTAGAGCACGCGGATCAGCTGATCCATCAGGAAGCAGAGCGCGTGTGCGGCGTCGGTGCCCGAGCCGTCGGCGTCGAAGCGCTGGCGGATTTCGGCGCGGCCGGCGGCAAGCGCCTCTTTGAGGAAGGCGACGAGCTGTGGCCGGCTTGGCACGCTGTTTTCGGCAAGCGCATCCAGCCGCGCCAGGAGGCTGCGGCGATCGACCACCGCGCGCGGCCGGTTGATGGCGTGCATGGCGTCAGTCTACACGGGCGGCGGTTTTCTGTCGCCTCGCACGGCCTGGAACTCAGCCGCGCTCGTCGAGCAAGCCCTTGAGCTTATAGAGGAATTCGAGCGCGTCCTTCGGCGAAAGCTCATCCGGCCGCACGGTATCGAGCAGCGCGTCAACGGGCGACGGACCGGCGGCCGGCTTCGCCGGCACCGTCGCGGTGAACAGCGGCAGATCGTCCGCGAGCTTCGCCAGCCGGCCGCGCTGTTCACCCTTCTCCAGCGTCGCCAGCACCGCTTCGGCGCGCGCCAGCACCGACGGCGGCAGGCCCGCGAGCTTGGCGACATGGATGCCATAGGAGCGGTCGGCAGCGCCGGCCGCGACTTCGTGCAGGAACACGACTTCGCCCTGCCATTCCTTGACCCGCATGGTGCGGCAGGAAAGCTCGGCGAGCTTCGACGCCAAAGCCGTCAGTTCGTGATAGTGGGTCGCGAATAGCGCGCGGCAGCAGTTGACGTCGTGCAGATGTTCGAGCGTCGCCCAGGCGATCGACAGCCCGTCGAACGTCGCAGTGCCGCGGCCGATTTCGTCCAGGATCACGAGCGAATGTGCCGTGGCCTGGTTCAAGATCGCTGCGGTCTCGACCATCTCGACCATGAAGGTCGAACGGCCGCGCGCCAGATCGTCGGCGGCGCCGACGCGCGAGAATAGCCGGTCAACGACGCCCAGCGTCGCCGCCGTCGCTGGTACGTAACCGCCCATCTGCGCCATCACCGCGATCAACGCGTTTTGGCGCAGGAAGGTGCTTTTGCCCGCCATGTTGGGTCCGGTCAGAAGCCAGAGCCGTTGGCCGGATTTGAGATCGCAGTCGTTGGCGACGAAAGGCTGACTGGCGGACTTGAGCGCGACCTCGACCACCGGATGACGGCCGGCGGTGATCGCAAACGCGTTGTCGTCGGTGATCGCCGGCCGACAATAATCACGCTCGGCGGCAAGCTGGGCGTGCGACGCCGCGACGTCGAGCGCCGCCAGCGCCGATGCCGCGCGCTGGATCATCTCAGTGCGGGCGCGCGCCTCGCCCACCAGGTCGTCGAACAACTTCAGTTCGAGCGCCAGCGCCTTGTCGGCGGCCGAGGCGATCTTGCTCTCGAGTTCGGCGAGTTCAGTCGTCGCATAGCGCATAGACGACGCGAGCGTCTGGCGGTGGATGAACTGCGGTCCGAGCTTGCCGGCCTGCGCCGGCGTCACGTCGATGTGATAGCCCAAAACGTTGTTGAAGCGGATCTTGAGCGACGGAATGCCGGTGTTGGCGGCGTAGCGCGCCTGGAGTTCGACGATGAGCCGTTTGCCGTCGTCCCGGAGCCGCCGCAACGCGTCGAGTTCGGCGGTGTAACCG
>JBAVMB010000475.1:0-3465 GCA_049689615.1 Allostellaceae bacterium | reverse complement strand
GCTCGAGGGTGAGCGTGAGCCAGGCGTGAGGATCGGCGTTGTTGAGCTTGGCGGTCGTAAGCAGCGTGGCGAGGGTCGCCCAGGGTCGCCCAGGTTCGTCCGCCGCCGTCCGACCTGGCGAAGAGAGAATTCTTTCGCGTGATGGTTTGGGGGCGGATGGTGCGCTCGACGGTGTTGTTGTCGATGTCGATCCGGCCGTCGTGAAGGAAGCGTTCGAAGTCAGCGCGGCGCTTCATTCCATAGCGGATCGCATCGGCCAGCTTGGATTTTCGCGGGATGCGGGCGAGCTCCGCCTCCCAGCGCTCGAACAGTTCCGCCACGATGGCGGCGGATGTCGTGCGCCGCGCCGCTTGGCCGATCTCGGGCGTGCTGCCGCGGACCTCTTGCTCGACGCCCCAGAGCGCAGCCATGTGCTCGACCGTCCAAGTGGCGTGGCCGACAGGCCGGCGATGTGGAGCTTTTAGAAGTATCGCCGCAGATGCGCCCAGCACGTGGCGAGGGTCACGGGACCGCCGGCACGGAGTGGATCGGCGAGCCGCGTGTAGGCGCCATAGCCGTCGATCTGCAGCAGTCCCGCGAACCCGGCGAGGTGCTGCGCAGGGCATTTGCCGCCCCGGCTATCTTCGAACTGGTACGCCACCATCGGCGGGCCGCTGCCGCCGAAGGAGCGGTCGTCGCGCGCGTAGGTCCAGAGCCACGCGGTCTTCGCGTTGCCGGCGCCCGGCTCCAAGGTCGGCAGCGTCGTCTCGTCGGCGAAGATGCGCTCGCCCGCTGCGGATGTGGTGCAGAACGCGATCGGCGAGCGGCTCCAGATGGAAACGGATGCGGCCCATCCAGCCCGCCATCAGATTGCGGGGAAGCTCGATCTCGTCCCGAGCATAGATCGCCTCCTGGCGATAGAGCGGCAGACCATCGGCGTACTTGGCGACGGCGATCTGGGCCAAAAGCCCTTCCGTTGGAATCCCCGCCTCGATCAGATGCGGCGGCGGCAGCGCCTGATCCTCCCCGTCGCGGCAAGCGACACAGGCATAACGCGGCCGGCGCGTCACGATCACCCGGAACCGCGCCGGGATCACGTCGAGGCGTTCCGAGACGTCCTCGCCGATCTTGACCCGGTCGGCGGAGCCGCAGGCGCTGCAGCTCGCCATCTCCGGGTCGATCACGATCTCGACCCGCTCGAGATGGGCGCACCGATTGCCACAACTGCATCGCGCACATCGGAACCGGAGGGTCACAAACCAAACTCTCCAGAGTCAGAAGCGCAAGCGACGCTGAGTTCCGAATCAAATAATGTCGAGGTACAAAACCTCGAACGGATCTTGCGCGATACGCCACCAGCGTCTAATTAAGGCGGCGCTGGGTCCCCATCGTCTAGAGGCGTAGGACGGGGCCCTCGCACGGCCGAAACTGGGGTTCGAATCCCGCGGGGACGCCATCTTCCGATCAGCGGTCAATGCGCCGGCGCCGGCAGGGTGACTGACCGACAGGTCTTTGCGATCGCCTGCGTTTTGGCCTGGAAGCTGGGCGGGATCGCGTGGTTGGCAGCGATGAATTGCACCTCGTCCGGCGTGATCGCCTCGGCCGCTTTCTCCGCCGCACATTGGCAATAAAGTCCGATTTGCGCCTCGGTGAAGCCGCTTTGCTGCGTCGCCGGATCGTTCATCTCGCTGGCGATGCAGGATTGCTTGGCGCTGGCGATGAACGACTCTTTGTCTTGGTCCGACGTGAATCCCTGTGCCGGCGGCGGCGTCTGCGAGCGCCAATACATCACTCCGGCCGCAATCGCGGCGATGGCAACGGCAGTAATGGCGATTGCCAAGGGACGTTTCATGGCTGACCCAATCTTACGGGCGAGGCCTCAACGAAAACCAGGAATTTCCTTCGGGTTGGTAATTTCCATCACGGCGACTTGCCGGACTTGCGCAGAGGTGGTGGGCGCCAATTTTTGATACCCTTAGTACTCTAATCGGGCTATTGGATACGCGAATCTTTTGTCTTTCCGTGGAGTTTTCGAACATCAATGACCGATAATCGGCTTTTATCTAGGCGCACGGCCAGCGTCGATTGGCCGGCGCTTAACCGGCGCTTGTCCGCGCATGATGCCACCGTCGCCGTCATCGGCCTCGGTTACGTCGGTCTGCCATTGGCAATTGCGCTGGCGCATAAATTCCGGACCATTGGTTTCGACATCGATTCCGTACGGGTCGACGAGCTGCGCGCAGGCCAAGATCGCACTGCGGAACTGGCGGCCGCCGAGCTGAAGGATGTCCCCCTGAAGCTCACCACCGATGACGGCCTCATCGCCGGCGCGGATATCTTCATCGTTACGGTGCCGACGCCGGTCGATGCCAACAACAAGCCTGACTTGCGGGCGGTACGAGCGGCCTGCGCGACAGTCGGCCGGCGCATAAAACCCGGCGCGATTGTCGTGCTTGAGAGCACGGTTTATCCGGGCGTGGTTGAGACCATCTGCGGCCCTGAGCTTGAGCGCGCCTCTGGACTCGTCAGTGGCCGCGACTTCTTCCTAGGCTATTCGCCGGAGCGGGCCAATCCCGGGGACCGCGAGCACCGGGTGGAAAAAATCGTAAAGGTTGTCGCCGGCCAAACACCCGATGTGACCGAGGCGCTTGCGACGGTCTACGGCGCGGTTACGCACGGCGGCGTGTTCCGCGCTGCCTCGATCAAAGTGGCAGAGGCCGCGAAAGCGATCGAGAACGCGCAACGTGACATCAATATCGCTTTCGTCAACGAAGTGTCGATGATCTGCGGTCGGCTCGGCATCTCGGTCTACGACGTGCTCGACGCCGCCGCCACCAAATGGAATTTCCTTAATTTCAAGCCCGGCCTGGTCGGCGGCCATTGCATCGGCGTCGACCCGTTCTATCTCGCGCAATGCGCATCTGACCTGGGTTTGCACCCCGAAGTCATCCTTGCCGGCCGTCGCATCAACGATACGATGGCCGATTTCATTGCCGCTGAGATCGCCGAGCGTCTCAAGCTCGCACCGCGCGCCAAGCCGCGCGCGCTGGTTCTCGGTCTCACGTTCAAGGAGAATGTTCCAGATTTGCGGAACTCCAAGGTCGCCGATCTTGTTGCTGGGCTGCAGCGGCGCGGTATCGCGGTCGACGTTCACGATCCGCTCGCCGATGCCCACGAGGCCCAGGAACTTTACGGCCTCACGCTGGCGCCTCGCCTAGACGACCTTGCCGGTTTCGATGGTCTCATCGGCGCAGTGCCGCATCGGCTTTATACCTGCTTCGAGCCCGCAGTGTTTGCGCGTTTGGTAAAACCGGGCGGCTTTGTCGCCGACATCAAAGGCATGTGGCGCAAAAAACAACTGCCAGCAAGTATCACTTACTGGCAGTTGTAGCGCTCGTTCAATACGTGCTCGGCACTTTCGCCGGATACACGCGGCTATGGAAGCCGCATCACATTCGATATATGCGGTATTGCCTCGTTCAGCCC
>JBAVMB010000474.1:0-11038 GCA_049689615.1 Allostellaceae bacterium | reverse complement strand
AGTCAGCCGTTTCACGCCGGCGAGCAGCTGCCGATCTCGCTCGATCCGCGCTAGTTGCCCGCCTACGCGCTGCGGACGGTGATGCGCATGGCGCTGGCGCTGCTGGCGTCGCTCGTCTTCAGCATCGTCTACGCGGCGATCGCGGCCAAGAGCAAGCGGGCGGAGAAACTGCTGATCCCGATCCTCGACATCCTGCAGTCGGTGCCGATCCTGGGCTTCCTGTCGATCACCGTCACTGGCTTCATCGCGCTCTTTCCCGGCAGCCTGCTGGGCTACGAGTGTGCGGCGATCTTCGCCATTTTCACGTCGCAGGCCTGGAACATGACGTTCAGTCTGTACCAGTCGTTCCTCGGCGTGCCACACGATCTGCGCGAAGCGGCGCGCATGTATCACCTGTCGCCATGGCACAGCTTCTGGCAGCTCGAAATGCCGTTCGCGCTGCCGCAACTGGTCTGGAACATGATGATGTCGGTCTCGGGCGGCTGGTTCTTCGTGGTGGCCTCCGAGGCGATTACCGTCAACGGCACCAACGTGCTGCTGCCGGGCATCGGCTCCTATATCTCGGTGGCGATCGATAAGAGGAATCTGCAAGCCGTTGGCTACGCCATCTTCGCGATGCTGGTGCTGATCCTGATCTACGATCAGCTGCTGTTCCGTCCGCTGCTCGCCTGGGTGCAGCGCTTCAAGGTCGAAACCATCGTCGGCGAAGAGATCGAGCCACCGTGGTTCCTGGTGATGATCCAGCGTGCCCGTGTGTTCCACGGCCTGGCGCGGCTGCTCGGATTGATGGCGCTCGTGTCGAGCCGGGTATCGCAAGCGCTGCCGGCGTTACCGCGACCGGTGCGCCGGCGGCGGCACCTCGGCCGTGTTCTGGACATCGCCTGGGCGCTCATCATACTCGGCGGCGCGATAGCGGCGCTGATCGAGATCGGACATTTCGTGCACGCCGAGGTCGGTTGGGCTGAGGTCGGTCACGTCTTCGTGCTCGGTGCGATCACGCTGGTGCGCGTCATTGTGCTGATCGCGCTGGCGGCTGCGGTATGGGTCCCGATCGGCGTCTGGATCGGCCTCAGGCCGCGTCTCGCCCGCCGCATCCAGCCGGTGATCCAGTTCCTCGCCGCCTTTCCGGCCAACCTGTTTTTCCCGATCGTCGTGTCGCTGATCGTCGCCTATCGGCTGACGCCCGAGATCTGGCTGTCGCCGCTGATGATCCTCGGAACGCAGTGGTACATCCTGTTCAACGTGATCGCCGGCACGTTGGCGCTGCCGACCGACTACCAGCTGGTCGCCGGCAATCTCGGCGTCAGGAAATGGTTGTGGTGGCGCCGGTTGATATTGCCCGGCATTTTCCCGGCCCTCGTGACCGGCGCCGTCACGGCCTCGGGCGGCTCGTGGAACGCGAGCATCGTTTCCGAGATCGCGCGCTGGGGCGATACGACCTTGCGGGCGACCGGGATCGGGGCTTATATCGCCACCGAAACCGAAAGGGGCGATTTCCCGCGCATCGCCCTCGGCATCACGGTGCTTTGCCTCTACGTGCTGGTGTTCAACCGCCTGGTGTGGCGGCGTCTGTACCACCTCGCCGAAGAGCGGCTGCGGCTCGATTGACGAAGGATCGACGACATGCCCGCCGAGACGACTTTCGCCGCGGACGTCGGCACCGGCCTCGTCACCGCACATCAGGTGTGCAAGACCTATGCGACCGGCGAATCCGCCGGCCGGCTGGTGCTCGACCACATCGATTTCACTCTCAAGGAAGGCGAGATCGTCGCCATCCTGGGCAAATCGGGCTCCGGCAAGTCCACGTTCCTGCGTGTCCTCGCCGGTCTGACCGAGCCGTCGGACGGCTATGCCAGCTATCGCGGTCACCGCATCGACGAACCGGTCCACGGCGTCGCCATGGTGTTCCAGAGCTTCGCGCTGTTTCCATGGCTTACGGTGTTGGGCAATGTCGAGCTCGGCCTCGAAGCCCAGGGCGTGCCGCTCGACGAACGCCATCGCCGCGCCATCGCCGCCATCGACCTGATCGGCCTCGACGGTTTCGAATCCGCCTATCCCAAGGAGCTTTCGGGCGGCATGCGCCAGCGCGTCGGCTTTGCCCGCGCCCTCGTCGTCAATCCCGACGTGCTGCTGCTCGACGAGCCGTTCTCGCAGCTCGACGTGCTGACCGCCGAGACGCTGCGCGGCGACGTCGAGGATCTGTGG
Source organism: Allostellaceae bacterium (assembly GCA_049689615.1). GTDB lineage: Bacteria > Pseudomonadota > Alphaproteobacteria > ATCC43930 > CGMCC-115725 > REEB95. The sequence continues at coordinate 8,833 of JBAVMB010000474.1, read as the reverse complement.
CGCGACCGGCGTGTTCCGACCAAAGGCATCATCCTGGTCTCGCACAATATCGAGGATGCCGTATTCCTCGCCGACCGCATCATCGTCTTCGGCAGCGATCCCGGCTGCATCCGCGCCGACATTCCGGTGCCGCTGTCACGGCCGCGCGATCAGACCAACCCGATCTTCCGCAGCCTAGTCGATCAAGTCTATGCGCTGCTGACGACCGTGCCGGGTGCCGAGGCCAAGCGGCGCGCCGAGCCAATTGGCGTGGGCTATCGCCTGCCCGACGCGTCGATCCAGCAGCTCACCGGTCTGCTCGAGGCGTTGTCGCAACCGCCCTATGAGGGCCGCGCCGATCTGCCCAAGCTCGCCGAAAGCGAGCATCTGTCGACCGAGGACCTGATGGTGCTGGTCGAAACCCTGCAGCTGCTCGGTTTCGCCCAGGCCGGGGGCGGCGACATCGAAATGACGCAAGTGGGTCGCGCCTTCGCCGCCGGCGACCTGCAGCATCGCAAGCAGATCTTCAATGAACAGCTGCGGCGCGCGGTGCCGCTGGCGGCGCACATCCGCCGCGTGCTCGACGAACGACCGGGGCATAGCGCGCCCGAAGGCCGCTTCCTTGCCGAGCTCGAGGATTATCTCTCCGAGAACGAGGCACGCCAGGTCTTCGAAACAGTGATCAATTGGGGCCGGTATGCCGAGCTCTTCGCCTACGACATCGACAGCGGCGTCCTGAGCCTCGAAAACCCCTGAGCGCCGGATCGCGGCCGCCGTCATGATCCGATCCGATTCGCGTGCGCTGGTCGTCCTTCTGGGCGCGATGACGGCGCTCACGGCGCTCGCCATCGACATGAGCCTGCCGGCTCTGCCGGCCTTGAGCGCCGAGTTCGACGCCTCGCCCGAACGCGTGCAGCTGACGCTGAGCCTGTTCATCATCGGCTATGCCAGCGGCCAGATTTTCCACGGACCGCTATCCGATCGTTTCGGCCGCAAGCCCATCCTGATCGCGGGCCTGGTGATCTATATCGCCGCCGCGATCGTCTGCGCGCTGAGCCGCAGCATCGGCCTGCTGATCGTGGCGCGGCTGGTGATGGGCTTCGGCGGCTGCGTCGGACCCGTGCTGGCGCGCGCGGTGGTCCGCGACCACTACGGCGGGCCGCATGCGGCGCAGATGTTCTCGTCGCTGACCGCGGTGTTCGCGCTGGCGCCGCTGGTAGCGCCGACGGTCGGCGGCTGGCTGCTGGTGCATTTCAGCTGGCGGGCGATTTTTGTGGTGCTGGCCCTGTTTGCCGGCTCGCTATTCTTCGTAATCATGTTTGGTTTCACAGAGTCACTCGCGACGCCGGACGTCGATGCGCTGCGGCTTGGCCGTCTCGTCCGCAACTATCAGACCTTCCTCGCCAACCGCACCTGCCTCGGCTACGCGCTGCTCAATGGCGTGTGCTGGTCCGGCATCTTCGCCTTCCTGTCGGCCTCGCCGTTCGTGTTCATCACCGTCTACGGCGTCGCGCCGGAGCATTACGGCTACTATTTTGCCGTGTTGGCGGTCGCGCTGGTGATCGGCGCACTGTCGAACAAGCGCCTTTTACGTCGTCACGCGCACGAACGCGTGCTGCGCTGGGGCCTGATGGCAACCGTGGCCGGCGGCGTCGCGGTATTGGCCGCGTGCGTCACGCGCTGGGGCGGTGCCGGCGGCGTGATGGCCGGTTTCATGCTTTATATCTGGGGCCAGGCGGTGGTGGCGCCCAACGCGATGGCAGCGGCGCTCGAGCCGATTCCGCACATGGCCGGCACCGGCGCCGCGTTGATGGGCACGATCCAGATGGCCAGCGGCGCGCTCGCCGGCTATGCCGTCGATGCGCTCTACGACGGCACGCCGGTGCCGATGGGCGCGGTAATCCTGGCGACGGCGCTGGCGACGGTGGGAATTTACTTTGCGATGCTGCGCCGACCGGCGCAAGCCTGAGCGGCGTCAGCCCTTCGGCCGCATCGTCGGGAAGGCGATGACGTCGCGGATCGACGGGCTGTCGGTCAACAGCATGGCGAGACGATCGATGCCGATGCCGAGACCGCCGGCCGGCGGCATACCGTATTCGAGCGCGGTCACAAAATCCTCGTCGAGGCGCTGCGCCTCTTCGTCGCCGTGGTCGCGCGCCATCATCTGCGCCTCGAAACGCTCGCGCTGATCGAGCGGATCGTTGATCTCGGAGAAGGCGTTCGCCACCTCCCAGCCGTTGACGAAGGTCTCGAATCGCTCGACCAAGCGCGGATCGCGCGGATCGGGCTTGGCCAAGGGCGAGATGTCGCGCGGGAAGCCTGTGACATGGATCGGCTGGATCAGGCTGTCTTCGACCTTGGCGGCGAACGCGGCTTCGAGCGCCTGGCCCCACGATGCGGTCTTGAGCACGTCGGCGCCGAGCTTCTTGGCGGCGTCGCGCGCCGTTGCCGCGTCATGGATCGCCATGAAATCGACGCCGGTCTTCTCGCGGACGAGCTCGGCCATGGATTTGCGCGGCCATGGCGCCTCGAGCTCGATCTCGTGCTTGCCATAAGGCATGCGCGTCGCGCCGAGCACCTCGCGAGCGATGGTGGCGATGAGATATTCAGTGGTCTCCATCATCGTCGTGTAGTCGGCGAAGGCCTGATAGAGCTCGAGCGAGGTGAATTCGGGATTGTGGCGCGGGCTGATGCCTTCGTTGCGGAAGTTGCGGTTGATCTCGAACAGCTTGTCCGACAGGCCGCCGACCATGAGCCGTTTCAGGTGCAGCTCGGGCGCGATGCGCAGATAGAGTTCGAGGTCGAGCGTGTTGTGGTGGGTGACGAAAGGCTTGGCCGAGGCGCCGCCCGGAATCGTGTGCAGCATCGGCGTCTCGACCTCGAGAAAGCCACGCTCGATCAGCAGCCGCCGCATCACCGCGATGATCTGCGACCGGCGGCGCAGCGTCTGGCGCGATTCCTCGCTCATGATCAGGTCGAGGTAGCGTTGGCGGTAGCGCGTTTCGACGTCGGTGAGGCCGTGGAATTTTTCCGGCAGCGGCAGCAGCGCCTTGGCCAGCACGGTCAAGTTGCGCGCATTGACCGTGAGCTCGCCGCGCGGGGTGCGCCGCACAACCCCGTCGACGCCGAGCAGATCGCCGAGATCGAGCAATTTCAGGATCGCCAGCGTCGCCGGCGCCAGATTGTCCTTGTGGCAGAAGATCTGGATCTTGCCGGTGGCGTCGTGCAGGTCGATAAACATGCCGCTGTTGCGCAGCGCGCGGATGCGGCCGGCGACCTTGAGGCGATCCTGAGTCTCGGCGCCCGCGGGCAGATCCTTGTATATGGCATCGAGTTCAGCGGCGCGGGCATCGGGCGCGAAGCCGCCGGCATACGGATCGATGCCGAGCTGCTTCAGCTGCGCCAGTTTGTCGAGGCGCTGGGCGCGATAGTCGGTCGCGCTTTTGGTTTCCGGATTTTGTCTGTCCGCCATGCCCAATTCCTTCGGCGGTTGGTTGTAACGGCTTGGCGGCAAAGCGCAACTATTCCGCGACGAGCGCGCCGGCATGGAAGCGCGTGAGATCGAGGATGCGGTCGTGCAGCGCCTTGAGGCTCTCGCGGTGGCCGATGCTGATGACCGTCGCGTCGGGATGACGGCTGCGCAGCAGGCGATAGAGCCGCGCCTCGTCGCCCTCGTCAAGCGCCGAGCTCGCTTCATCGAGGAAGATGAGATCGGGTTGCGCCAAAAGCACGCGGGCAAAGGCGACACGCTGCTGCTCGCCGATCGACAGGCGCAGCGGCCAATTCTGGTCGTCGGTCAGGTGGACGGCGAGTGCGCCCAAGCCGACGTCTTCGAGTGCGTCGGTCAGTTTGCTATCCGCGGCTGCGGTATCGAGCGCGGGATAGGCCAGCGCCTGCTTGAGGGTACCGAGCGGAAAATAGGGCCGCTGCGGCATGAAGAATGTCCGGCCGGTACCGAGGCGAACCTCGCCCTTGCCATAGGGCCAGATACCGGCGGCGGCGCGCAGCAGCGTCGACTTGCCGGTGCCGGACGGACCGGTGATCAACAGCGAGCCGCCGGGCTCGACACGCAGCGAAACACCGCGCAGCAACGGCGAACCGTCCGGCAGGTCGAGATCGAGATCGCACACTTCGACGCCGGTGCCCTCGCGCCGCAGCCGGATCGGCTGGGATGTGCGCAGGCCGGCCTCGATCTCATCCATGCGCTGCTCGAAGGTAGTGAGACGTTCGGTGACCGCGACCCAGGTGGCGATGTCGTTGAAGGAATTGATGATGAACGACAGCGAGCTCTGCACGTTGCTGAAGGCGTCCACCACCTGGAACAAACCACCCATCTGGATCTGCTTGGCGAAATAGCGCGGCGATACGACCAGCACCGGAAAGACCGCAGCCACCTGGGAGTAGCCCGACGTGAACCAGTTGAGTTTTTTCTGCCGCAGCATGATGCGCCAGAAATTGTCGAACAAGCTGCCGAACCGTTCGTCGAAGGTTTCGCGCTCGGGCGGCTCGCCGCCGTAGAGCGCAACGCTTTCGGCATTCTCGCGCAGCCGCACCAAGCTGTAGCGGAAATCGGCTTCGAATCGCTGCTGCGCGAAGTTGAGCGGCACCAGCGGCCGGCCGATCTTGACCGTGAGCCAGGTGCCCAATCCGGCATAGATCAGCGCCGCCCAGGCGAGGTAGGCAGGAATATGAACGGTTCCGAGCCGGCCGAGTGGGATCTCCGCCGGGCCCGACAAACCCACCAGGATGACCATGAAAGACGCCAGCGAGACCGCCGAACTCAGCAGGCCGAGCGCGAGCGTGGCAATGTAAGAGACGTAGAGTCGCAGGTCGTCGGCGATACGCTGGTCGGGGTTGTCGGTGATCGTCCGATCGAGCTGCAGCCGGTAATAGCGCCGGTCACCGAGCCAGCGGTCGAGATAATGGCCGGTCAGCCAGCGGCGCCAGCGGATCTGCAGCATCTGCTGCAAGTAGACCGCGTAGACCGACATCACGATGCTGGCAGCGGCCAGCAGGCAGAAGATTCCCAGCTGCTTGAAGAATTCGGGGGCGTTGAATTCCTGAAGCGCGTTATAGAACGCGTTATTCCAGCTATTGATGCGCACCGAGACGTAGACGTTGCCGAGGTTGAGCGCGATCACGGCGATCAATAGCGTCCAGGCGATGCGCTTTTCTTCCGACGACCAATAGGGCCGTGCCAGGCGCCATGCGAGGCGCAGCATGGTTCGTCGTTTGCCGTTCATTGCGTCGTTCCGCGGCCGCAGAATGGATTATCGACCACTGCGCGCCGCCGAATGCGTGTGGCGTCAGCGCGCGGCGCGGGCAATCGTCGCCGTGGTGCTGTAGCCCGGCACAATCTTCGCCAGTAGCACCCGCCCGCCATAGGATTCGACGATTTCGGCCCCGACCACCTGGTCGTGGCGGTAATCCGCACCCTTGACCAGCACGTCGGGCCGCAACTCGCGGATGAGCTCGATCGGCGTCTCGGCGTCGAAGATCACGACCATGTCGACCGGCGCCAGCGAGGCGAGCACCGCGGCGCGTGCAGCTTCGTTCTGCACCGGCCGTTCCGGCCCCTTGAGCCGCCGCACCGACGCGTCGCTATTGAGGCCGACGACCAGCCGGTCGCAGACGGCGCGTGCCTCGGTCAGCAGCGATACGTGGCCGGGATGGATCAAGTCGAAGCAGCCGTTGGTGAAGCCGATCTTGAGGCCGTTGCGCCGCCAGCGTGCAACGTGGTCGATCGCCAATGGCAACGGCAGTTCCTTGCGGTTGCGGAGTGTGTCGCGGTCGACCAGTGCCTCGGCCAGCTCGTTGGCGTGGACGACGGCAGTGCCGACCTTGCCGACGACGACACCGGCGGCGACGTTGGCGATGCGCGCGGCGTCCAACAGGCTCGCGCCGGCGGCGAGCGCGGCGCCGAGCACGGCAACGACCGTGTCGCCTGCACCCGTGACGTCATAGACGTCGCGTGCTTCAGCGGCGAGTCGATGGACCTCGGCGCCCTCGATCACCAGCATTCCGTCCTTGCCGCACGACACCAGCATGGCGCCGATTTCGTGCCGCCGGATCAGTTCGCGCGCCGCTGCAATGACGGCGTCGTTATCAGGGAGAGCGCGGCCGACCGCTTCGGCCAATTCGCGACGGTTCGGCTTCAGCACGCTGGCGCCGCGATAGACGGCGTAGTCGTGTCCTTTGGGATCGACGATGACCTTACGACCGGCGGCGCGCGCCAGATCGATGATATCGCGGGCGACGCCGTCGACGAGCACGCCTTTGGCGTAATCCGACAGGATGACGAGCTGATGATGCGGCAGGGCCGCCGTGATCTGCGCCAGCAGGTCGGCGCGCGTCTCGGCAGAGATCGGCGCGACGCGCTCGAGATCGGCGCGCAAGAGCTGTTGCGTTTCGGCGACGTAACGCGTCTTGACCGCGGTCACGCGATCGCGTTCGGCGAGGACGTGCGCCTCGGCGTTGCCGAGCGTCGCGACCATGCGCGAAATCTCGCGGCCCACAGGATCGGCGCCGGTGACCGAGACAAAGCAGGTTTCGGCGCCGAGCGCGTGCAGATTGCGCAGCACGTTGCCGGCGCCGCCAAGCCGCCGCTCTTCGTCGTCGACATGCAGCACCGGTACGGGCGCCTCGGGTGAAATCCGTTCGACACGGCCGGTTACGTAATGGTCGAGCATGACGTCGCCGGCGCAAATCACCCGCGCGCGGCCGAATGCCTCGACCAACCCGATGAGATCCGTCTCTGCCATAGAGCCCTGTTTATGATGGCGAATCCCGGTCTGAGGCAAGCAAAACCGGCGTCAGGCTACTATATTAAGGCCATGCGCAGGATTGACGGCCGGCGCGGCGCCAGCGCGGCGCCCGCCATACCAGCGGGATCGCGGATTTACGCCATCGGCGACGTGCACGGGCGGCTCGATCTGCTGACTCAGCTGCACGTGCTCATCGCCGCCGATGCGGCGAAGGCGGCTTCGCGCCGCCGGGTCATCGTCTATCTCGGCGATTATGTCGACCGCGGTCCGGATTCCCGCGGCGTGCTCGAGCTGCTGTTGAACCAGCCGCTCGCCGGGTTTGAACACGTCCACCTCATGGGCAACCACGAAGACTATCTTCTTCAGTTCCTCGAACGCGCCGAGGTCGGACCGCATTGGTGCGCGTATGGCGGATTCAACACGCTGGCAAGCTACGGCGTACGCGCCGCCGATTTCGAAGGTGCGCGCCGGGCCCTCGCCGATGCGATTCCGCCAGCGCATGTCGCCTTTATGCGTGGGCTGAAGCTGACACACGCCGAAGGCGGTTACCTATTCGTCCATGCGGGCGTCAAACCGGGCATCGCACTCGCCAATCAAAAGGCCGACGACGTGCTGTGGATCCGTGGCGAATTCCTGGACTCGACCGAGGATTTCGGCGCCTGCGTCGTGCACGGCCACACCATCGTCGAAACGCCGCAGCACCACGGCAACCGCATCGCCATCGACACCGGCGCCTTCTACACCGGCCGCCTTACCGCTTTGGTGCTCGAGGGCACCGAGCAGCGGTTCATCCAGACTTAGCGCTCAACTCCGCGGCGCGTGCTTGCCCAGAATACGCTGCAAGGTGCGGCGGTGCATCTTGAGCCGCCGCGCCGTCTCGGACACGTTGCGGTCGCATTGCTCGAAGACGCGCTGAATGTGCTCCCAGCGCACGCGATCGGCCGACATCGGATCCTCGGGTGGCGGTGGCAGGCTGCTGTCGGCGGTCGCCAGCAGCGCGCGTTCGACCGCGTCGGCATCGACCGGCTTGGGAATGTAGTCGACGGCGCCAGCCTTCACCGCCGCGACCGCGGTGGCGATGTTGCCATAGCCGGTGAGCATGACGACGCGCGCGTTCGGCCGCGCCTTGCGCAACGCCTTGACGACGTCGAGGCCGCTGCCGTCGGTGAGCCGCAGATCGACGACAGCGAACGCCGACGGCGTGCTTTCGACGGCATGTACGCCAGCGGCGACGGATTCGGCGGTGGCGACGACAAATCCGCGCCGCTCCATCGCGCGCGCCAGGCGCTGGCACAGCGGCGCGTCGTCGTCGACGATGAGCAGCGTGCGCTCGCCCTCCGCCAGGCCGGCGAGCGCCGGATTGATTTGGATGTCGCTTTTGCCGTCGCTCATTTCGCCGTCACCGTCATTGAAGCGTTCGTCCCTGTCGCCGTTTCCGTCCGGTATTCGTCGCCTTCGAGTTGCGTCCGCCGCCATTCCACCACGACGTGCGCGCCGCCGTCCTTCACATTGTCGAAGGATAGTCGCCCGCCGGTGCGCTCGAGCAGGCTTTGGGCGATGAAGATGCCGAGGCCCATATGCGCGCCGACGTCGGCACGGGCGGAGATATACGGTTGGCCGACGCGCGACAAGAGCGGAGGTGGAAAGCCCGGTCCGTCGTCGACGATGTCGATCGCAACCGTATCGTCGCTCCAGCTCGTCGTCACCGTCACCTCGCTGCTGGCGAACTCGATGGCGTTGCCCAGCAGATTGCCGAGGCCGTGCAGGATTTCCGGACTGCGCGGCACCAGCGGTTCGGCAAGCGCGCCGCCTGCCGGATCGCGGCCGGCGCCGATACCGTGTACGACGCGCACCCCGGCGCGGTGATGCGGCTCGCCCGCCGACTGCACGATTGCCGAGAACGGCACACGATTGAAGGGGATCGCCTCGCCTTCGCGGGCGCGGCCGAGCTCGGCGAGGATCATGCGGCAGCGCTCGCTTTGGCTCAGAAGCAGCTGCGCATCCTCGGCAATCGGACTGTTCTTAGGCAGATCGCGGACCAGCTCCTTGGCGATCACGGCGATGGTCGCCAGCGGACTGCCGAGCTGGTG
>JBAVMB010000473.1:0-4618 GCA_049689615.1 Allostellaceae bacterium | reverse complement strand
CCGAACTTGACGATCAGCGACACCCACTTGGCGATCTGCGCTTCCTCTTTATCGGTCGGATTTGGATTGAAGAACTCGCGGTGGATGTTGCGCGTATAGAGATTGGCCGACGCGATCGACATGATCGCCGCCGGCACCAACGCACCGATGCCGATGGCGGCAAAGGCGATGCCAACGAACCACGACGGGAAGCTGTGGATCAGCAGCGCGGGTACGGCGAAGTTCGCCTTATACTGGGCGAAGCCGGAGGCGAATTCAGGCATCTGCGCGACACCAGCGGCAAGTGCGAAGAACCCGAGCAGCGCCAGCAAGCCGAGCATCAGCGAATAGGCCGGCAACAACGCGGCGTTGCGGCGGACGGCGTGCGCGCTCGAGGCGCTCAACATGCCAGTGACCGAATGCGGATAGAGGAACAGCGCCATCGCCGAACCGACGGCAAGCGTGATGTAGACGCCATAGACGCCGGTCGAGTTGTCCGTCGGGGCCGCCAGTAGCACTTTTGCAGCCGGCACCATTGAGAAAATGTGGCCGAAGCCGCCAAGCTGGATCGGCACGACGATAACCGCGACGAACGCCGTCAAATAGATCAGCGTGTCCTTGACGATGGCAATGGCCGCCGGCGCGCGGAGGCCACTGGTGTAGGTGAACGCGGCGAGGATCACGAAGGCGATGATCAGCGGCAAGTCGGCAATCCAACCGGCGCCAGAAAGGCCGAGCCCGCCGATCACCACCTGCAAGCCGACGAGCTGCAATGCGATGTACGGCATAGTGGCGACGATGCCGGTCACCGTGATGGCGAGCGCCAGCCAGCGGTTGCCGTAGCGGCCTTTCACGAAGTCGCCGGCGGTGATGTATTGATGCTTGTGCGCGACGCGCCACAGGCGCGGGAACGCGACGAACATCAGCGGATAGATGATGATGGTGTAAGGCACCGCGAAGAACGCGATGGCGCCCGCGCCGAAGGCCAGCGCCGGAACCGCGACGAAGGTGTAAGCGGTATAGAGATCTCCGCCGATCAGGAACCAGGTGACGACGGTGCCGAAGCGCCGTCCGCCCAGACCCCATTCGTGCAACTGATCGAGATCGCCTTTGCGCCAGTGCGCTGCCATGAAGCCGAGCCAGGTGATGAACCCGAACAGCAGCACGAAGACAATGAGTGCGACCCAGTCCACGTTATTCACGGCGTTCTCCCCCGATCCGCGCTTTGCTGCCGGCCGCCGGCTAGGCTTCGGTGACGAAATACACGATCGCGGTGACGATCGCTCCAACCACGATCATCACGAGCTGAAACCAATAGAAAAACGGCATGCCCCACAGGCTAGGCTCGATCCGGTTGTAGAACGGAACCCAAAGAGCGATGACAAACAAGACGACGAAAAGCAGATACCACCGGCTCCAATCGCGGCCATCTCGTGGCGGTCGGGTCATGAGTGTTTCTCTCCCGCGGCAGAATTCGGTTCCGCTGTCGAACCGGTTACGGCCCTGTCATACCGGGCCGCTGAATTATGGTCCGGTTGCCCGTGCATTCTCAAGCGACGGCGGCGGTCGCGCCCGATATCGCGCTCGCAGTGGTCGACCAGACGGCGACGAATGCGAACGCCGGTTAGCGGACGGCTGGTATTCGTTCGCTCCCGCATGGCATAGTGTGCCGCTACGATGCTGGCCGCCGGCCGTCCTGTAAACACCAGGGCTGGCGGCGCGACATCGAGGGGGAGGCGTCTGGTTGCGGTTCTTGCTGCGGCTCAGCCGCGCAATCGATTTTCTCAACGAGAAGATCGGACAGACGGTTTATTGGCTGGTTCTGGCATCCGTCGTCGTCAGTTCCGGCAACGCCGTCGTGCGCTACACGTTCGACACCAGCTCGAACGCCTGGCTCGAGATCCAATGGTACCTCTACACCGGGTTCTTTCTCGTCGGCGCTGGCTACACCCTGCTGCGCAACGAACACGTCCGCATCGACATCATCTATAGCCGGCTGAAGCCGCGCACCCGCGCCTGGATAGACGTGTTCGGCGGCGTCTTGTTCCTGATGCCGATGGCAATCCTGCTCATGTGGCTGTCGTGGCCGGTGTTCACCGAGTCCTACAAGCTGCACGAATATTCGCCTAATCCCAACGGACTATTGCGCTGGCCGGTGAAGCTGATGATGCCGGTGGGATTCTTCCTGCTCGCGCTGCAGGGCGTGTCCGAGATCATCAAGCGCATCGCTTTTTTGATGAACCTGATACCCGATCCGACGCCGCGCCACGCACACGGTGCGGCCGCGCCCGACATCACCGAGGATATGGTCATCAAATCCGAAGGTAAACAATGACGGCGCTGTTTCTCGCCAATATCGCGCCGATCATGTTCGTGATGCTGATCGCGCTGCTGATGATCGGCTATCCGGTGGCGTTCTCGCTTTCGGCGAACGGCCTCTTGTTCGGCGCCATCGCCATGCATTACGGCCTGCTGGGACCCGATCTGCTGCAGGCGCTGCCGCAGCGCATCTTCGGCATCATGTCGAACGAGACGCTGCTGGCGATCCCGTTCTTCACCTTCATGGGCCTGATCCTCGAGCGTAGCGGCATGGCCGAGGACCTGCTCGACACGGTCGGGCAGATGTTCGGATCGGTGCGCGGCGGCCTCGCCTATGCTGTGGTCTTCGTCGGCGCGCTGCTCGCCGCGACGACCGGCGTTACCGCCGCGTCGGTGATCTCGATGGGCCTGATCTCGCTGCCGATCATGCTGCGTTACGGCTACGACCGGCGGCTCGCGTCGGGCGTGATCGCGGCCTCCGGCACGCTGGCCCAGATCATCCCGCCGAGCCTGGTGCTCATCGTCATGGCCGACCAGCTCGGTCGTTCGGTCGGCGACATGTATGAGGGTGCGTTCATACCGGGAATCGGCCTTGCCGCGCTTTATGCGATCTACGTCGCGATCGTTACCATGGCGAAACCTACATGGATGCCGGCGCTCCCACTGGAAGCCATAACCATTCGCGAGCCCGGCCGCCGTGCCGGCTATCGCTCCCTGGTCGTCATGGTGGCGCTTTCGGTTGTCGCGGCCTGGGTGCTGTCCGCCTACGATGTCCTGCACCCGATCTGGGCCTGCGCGCTGGTCGGAGCGGTAGACTACGTCATCGCGCTCGCTGACAAATATCTCAAGCTCCGCGTCCTCAGCCTGATGACACGGCAGGTCATCATCGTCATGATGCCGCCGCTGGCGCTGATCTTTCTTGTCCTCGGCACCATTTTCCTCGGTATCGCCACACCGACCGAAGGCGGCGCCATGGGTTCAGCGGGCGCGCTCATCCTCGCCCTCGCCAACCGCCGTCTCGATGGCAAGCTGCTGCGCCAGGCCATGGACACGACCGCCAAGCTGTCATCGTTTGTCATGTTCATCCTTGTCGGCTCGACGGTGTTCAGCCTGGTATTCCGCGGCGTCAACGGCGATCTCTGGGTCGAAAACCTGCTGACGAGCCTGCCGGGCGGACAGATTGGCTTTCTGATCGTCGTCAACTTGTTGTCCTTCCTTCTGGCGTTCTTTCTCGACTTCTTCGAGCTCGCCTTCATCATTGTGCCGCTTCTCGGTCCGGTGGCGGAGAAGCTCGGCATCAACCTGATTTGGTTCGGCGTTCTGCTCGGCGTCACGATGCAGACATCGTTCCTGCATCCGCCTTTTGGGTACGCGCTGTTCTATCTGCGCAGCGTCGCCCCGAGCGAGGAATACACCGACCGTATCACCGGCAAGCGTTTGGCGCCGCTGACGACAGGACAGATTTATTGGGGTTCCATCCCATTCATCGTTATTCAGCTCGTCATGGTCGGCCTCATCATCGCCTTTCCGCAGCTGGTCCTGGCTTCGGTCGAGGCCAAGCATATCGACATCAACCAGATCCAGATCATCGCGCCGGAGATTCCCGAAGGCGCGAGTCCGGGTCTGCCAGGATCGGATTTCGGCGCGCCCGCGCCCAATCCCGACAATCCGATGGCGCCACCCGGCGATCACTGATCGCCCGGTCGCACAAAAAGAAAGCCCCGCCGTAGCGGGGCTTTCGCATTCGCGAACCGCCGGAGCCGATTACGATTTCGCCGGCAGCCGGTGCGAATAGATGAAGTTGTCGAAGTTCCACTCTTCGACGCGGAACCATTCGAGCTCGTTCTCGCGGAACTGCTTCCATGGCTCATAGACCGCCTTCCACTTGGCGTTGCTCGTAGCCAGATCGGCATATAACCCGAACGCCGCATTGTATGAAGCTTCGAGGAGCGGCCGGCTGAATGGCCGGAGTTTTACGCCATTGCCAATCAACCGTTTCAACGCCGGCACGTTTTCGACATCGTACTTGGCGAGCGTCCAGTTGTTGGCTTCGGCCGCGGCCGCTTCGATCACCGCCTGGTATTGCTTCGAGAGCTTGTTCCACTGGTCACGATTGATGTAGAGGGCGAGGTTCGCCTGCCCTTCCCACCAGCCGGGGTAATAGTAGTACTTGGCAATCTTGTAGAAGCCGAGCTTCTCGTCGTCGTAGGGACCGACCCATTCAGCGGCGTCGATCGTGCCCTTCTCCAACGCCGGATAGATGTCGCCACCCGCCAGCTGCTGAGGCACCGCGCCGAGCTTCGACCACACCGTACCGCCG
>JBAVMB010000472.1:0-5370 GCA_049689615.1 Allostellaceae bacterium | reverse complement strand
ATAGAGCACCTCACCGGTCGCGTCACTGACGGGATCGTTCGACCAGGGGGTGAGCTGGTTCTGCTGGCTGTTTAGCGCCCAAGTGTAACCGCCACCTTCGGTGGAAACCTGAAAACCGAACGACGGATTGGCGATAACGTTGATCCACGGTGCTGGCGTGCAGCCTGTTCCTTCGAGGATCGTCACATATTCACGTCCCTGAACGTCAAAGCCACCAAACCCGTTGAAGTATTCGAGCGCCGGTCGCGGCAATTTTGGCTCCGGCGCGGTGCTCGCCGCGACGCGCCAGGTCGGTGGCGCGGTCGGCGGCTTACGGTCCCGCGCCCAATTGATTTGGTCGGAGAGGGTGCCACGGCCGCCGCGGAGCACCGCCCGCGCCGCCGTCTGCACCAACGCGCGAACCTCGTTCGAGACCAAATCAGCGCGGAGGACGAATATGGCGCCGCGCGCGTCGTCGCCCGGAGCCCTGGGCATGGATCGATTCATGCGCACCAGCGCATCCAGCGAATTTTGCAAATCCTGTACATAGGACGGCGGGCGTTCGTTCAGGATCACGAGGTCGACGGCAAGCTGCTTCAGCCGCCAGTATTCATGGGCGCGCAACACCTGGCGGACGAGTTCGAGGTCGTCGCCTTCCGCGATCTGGACGACCACGATGGGAAGGTCGCCCGATATGCCCTGCGGCCAGAGCGCGGACGATTTTCGCACGCCGCGCTTGAGGACGTCCTGTGCAGGTCGTAGAGCCGGATCGGAATAGAGCACGTGATTGGCGAGCCGCTGGTATAGATGGGCGTCGTCCGCGGAAATCCCCAGGTGATGGAGCTGCATCTGCGCCTGCGTCCACGCAAGCGTGGTGGCGCGCTCGTACGCCATCGCGTCGTGATGCTTGTCCGCGAGGTCGAGCACGGCTTCGCGCGTCGGTGCAGCCATCGTCCAGAACGCCAACCGCACCGTATCGCCGCGCGGGATACGCACGCGCTGGCGCAGGCTGAAAACCGGATCGAGGACCGGACCTGCGGTATTGGAAAGCGGCGAGCCGTCACACACCGCGGCGGGTGCTCGATTTGTGCGCCCGCGCCCGAAAAAGCGCGCGCGATCGGTTTCGAACTGCACGTCGCCCGAGGTTTCACCCTCGACGACGACGAGATGCGCTGCCCAGACCTGCGGATCGGCATCCGAACGCCGCCGCCGCGTGGCAATAATTGCCTCGAGACCCGGCACGAATTCCGTTTCCACGAACAATTTGGAAAAGGCCGGATGGGCCAAATCGTCGGATTGCCGCGCCAAGGCAATTTCGGCGTAGGACGTCACGTCGATCTCCCGCGCACGCGCGCCGTGATTGGTGATCGAAATACGTCGCACTTCCGCGTCATCCTCCGGCGAGATCGCGATCTCGAGCACGGTGCCGATCGAACCGTCGCGCCGAACGATCCGGGCACCGTCCTCGGAGAAAACCACATCGTATGCGTCCGGTTCCGTGCCGCACGGCTGGTAGCCGGCTGACCACACATCTCCACTGCGCACTTCGCATAAAAAGATGTAGGAGCCCCAGCCGTCGCAGGTCGCGTCCTCGCGCCAACGTGTGACAGCGGTGTTGCGCCAACGGCTGTAGCCCGAGCCCGCGGCCGTCACCATCACCGAATAACGTCCATTCGAAAGAAGCTGCGTGCGCGGCACGCGAGAGTGGGCGCTCGTGTAGCGCCGCCGAATCTCGGGCACGGGACCCACCAGTTCGACCGCTTCCGTCGTGTGTTCGGGCGGTTGACGGGCAAGTGCGACATCGCGCGGCATGCGCTCCTGGAGCAGAAGCTCTGCCGATTGGACAAACGCTTCAGTATGGAAGCGCGCACGCATCGCGCCGTCATGAAGCGCATCGCCAATGGCGACCAGGCTCATCGCCTGGTGATGCGCCATATAGGCACGCACGATGGCGAATTTCGCGCCCTCGGGTACGCGCGAGCGTGTGTAGTCGACCGCCTCGTACCAGCCATATTCGCCGCGCGCGCCGAGCCTCGCGAGGCGCTTGAAGTTTCGTACCGCGGCAGCGGGATCGACCATGGCGGCGAGCGCCGTCGCATAGGGCGCGACGACTGTATTTTCGCCGAGGGCGCGCTTGTAGCCGAGGTCCGGAACGCCGAAACTCGAATACTGATATGTCTGCTCGATATCGCGCGCGTTATATTCCGATTCCGACATGCCCCAGGGAATACCGAGCTCCTCGCCGTATTCGATCTGCCGGCGCACGATCAGACGATTCGTCTGTTCAAGCAGACTGCCCGCTGGCGCGCGCATGACGAGCGACGGCATCAGATATTCGAACATCGAGCCCGACCATGAGATCAGACCCGACCCACCATCGATTGGCGTCAAAGTGCGCCCGAGATGAAACCAATGCGGCGCCGGAACGTCGCCCTTCGCTATCGCTATAAAGCTCGCCAGCCGCGCCTCGGAAGCGAGCAGATCGTAATAATTGGAATCGAGGCTGCCGTCGGCGCCGCGATAGCCAATCGATAGAAGCTGGCGATCGCGATCGAACAAAAAACCGAATTCCATAGCGATGGCCATCGTCTTGGACGTTTCGGCGAGTGTCGCCAGGCGATGGAGGAGCAATCGTGCCGCTTGCTCGGATTCTTCCAGCGCAACGACCAGCGCGGCTGCATTGGGATCGCTGCCGAGCGATTCCACTCTTCGCTCCTTGAGACTGCGTAGTACCGCGTCACAAAGCTGCGGCAGGTGTTCAAGCGCGGGCACTTTGGCAAGCCGCAAAAGCTCCGGATCGTCCACTAACGGCGCAGCGTTGCGTGCGATAATCCCGGCCCATGGCATAAGCGTTTCGAAATCGTGCCGATGCGCATAAACCGAGGCGCGCAGCGTGTTCGCCCAGATCAGAACATCGCCGGTTCGTTCGTTGGTGGAACCTTTGGCGATTTCCGCGATCGCATCCGCACGGCGAACCAACTCGTCCATGAGCGTTGCCAGGGCAACTGCATCGCCGGGCAGGTGTGCGAGAAGACCACCAAATTCGTTGCATGCTGCCGCCAGCTTTGGCGGCTGCGGGTCGTGCGGATCGGCATGCAAGGACTCGGCGAGAAGACCGATCGTGTCCTTCAGCCCGTCACTCCAGCGCGGATTGAAGGCCGGCCCTGCCGCTACCTCGCGGCAGGCACTGCCAAGCGCAATCAGATGGCCGGCGAGATTACCGCTATCGACCGAGGAAACATATTTCGGCTCAAGTGCGTGCAGGTCCCGTGTGTCGTACCAGTTGTAGAAATGACCGCGAAAGCGTTCGAGCCTGCCCATCGTGGCAAACGTCGCTTCCAGCCGGTCCACGGTATCGAAGGTGCCCAGCCAGCCGAAATCGCGCGCGACGACGGCCGACAGCAGATACAGGCCGATATTCGTCGGCGAGGTGCGATGCGCCACCACCGGGTGCGGATCTTCCTGGAAATTGTCGGGTGGAAGCATGTTGTCTTCCGGCGTGACGAAGATCTCGAAGAAGCGCCACGTCTGCCGCGCGATCAGTCGCAGCGCGTGGGCGTCGGCGGCGGTCACCGACAGATGTCCGGTCACGGGCGGCGGGAGGCTCGCCAGCCTGGCGACGACGGGCGAAAAGGCCCAAAGCGCCGCAAATGGCGCAGCGAGCGGCCAGGTTTGATCGCCGACAAGCGCGATGACGACGCCGACACCGGCGGTGAACGCGACGCTCGCGAGGATCTGAATGCCGAGTGCGCGGGAATCGAATTGCGCGTCTTCGCCCGACTGTGCCGCAGTCGTCCATTCCAGCAATCGGCGGCGCGCGATGAACAGACGGTACAACGTTCGCATCACGGCATCGACCATCAGCCAGGCCTGATGCGCGAGAAAGGTCAAGAGAAACGCGCTCTGCAAAAAGCCGATCGCCAGATCTTTGCGGATGTCGCTCAGATGATTACGCAGCGAAACACCCGTCCGCCTGGGAACGACGTCGGCGATCGCCGGGAGCAGCGGCGGGAATGCGAGGGTGAACAGCAGGAAGGCGGTCCATGCCAGCGCCGCGTCAAATGGCTGGAGCCAGCCCACTATGAAGGCAAGCAGCGTCGCGGGCGCCGAAAGCGAACGGCGCAGATTGTCCAGCAGCTTCCACCGGCCGGCCGCCGGAAGAGCGCTTCGCCCAGAATTGTCGTTACCACCGGGGCCGCGACCGAAAAGCCAGGGCAGCAATTGCCAGTCACCGCGGGCCCAGCGGTGCTGCCGTGCGCTCGCGACGTCGTAGCGTGATGGAAATTCCTCGACGAACTCGATATCGGAAGCGAGCCCCGCGCGGGTGAATATCCCCTCCAACAGATCGTGGCTCAATATTGCGCTGTCGGGGATTTTCCCCTGCATCGCGCGTTCGACGACATCGACGTCATAGATTCCCTTGCCAACATAAGAACCTTCCTCCAACAGGTCCTGATAGACGTCGGAGACGGCAAAGGCGTACGGGTCGAGACCATTGGGCCCGCAGAAGGCGCGTTGGAACAGCGACCCTTCGCGCCCGATGGGCAGCGACGGGGTCACCCGCGGCTGAAGAATTCCGTGCCCTTCCACGACGCGGCCATGGCGCTGATCGAAACGCGGGCGGTTGAGAGGATGGGCCATCTTTCCAATCAGCCGCTTCGCGGCGCCGATCGGCATCCGTGTATCCGCGTCGAGCGTAATGACGTAGCGGAAAGCGGGGAGCACCGCGGGTTTGCCGTCGACATTCAGGAAAGTGGTGTCGGTCGCGCCGCGCAACAGCCGGTTCAGCTCATGCAGCTTGCCGCGCTTGCGCTCCCAGCCGATCCACTTGTCTTCTCCCTTGTTCCAAACGCGCCGACGATGCAACAGGAAGAAGCGGTCGCCGGCGTTAGCCGGCCCGTATTGCCGATTGAGACGCGCAATTCCTTCGGCGGCGGCGCCGACCAGCTCTTCGTCCGTCGCCGAAACCTCGGCGGTTGAATCCGCCCAATCCGAAAGCAGCGCGAAATGGAGATTGTCGTCGGCGTTCGACAGATAGTGAATTTCCAGGCGCTCGATCTGCCCGTCGATCGATTCTCGAGTGGTCAGCATCGTGGGAACGACGACGATGGTCCTGAGATCCGCCGACACGCCCTCGCGAAGCTCGAGCCCAGGTAGCGGCACCGCACCCACATTTTGTGTTATAAGACGGTTGACTGAGGCAACGGCAACATCCGACGCGGGGGCGGCGCCGAGAATTGCGAACAGGGCGATCGCCCAGCCGCTGAGTCCGCCGTAGGTTGTACCGACCAACCCGAAACCCAGGACGATGGCACCCACAAGCGCGATCATCCCGGCGTAGCTGTATATGCCGCCTGCGGCAATCACATGAAAAAGCCGCCGCCGAAGCGG
>JBAVMB010000471.1:0-1950 GCA_049689615.1 Allostellaceae bacterium | reverse complement strand
GCGCGGGTCGACGTCAAGATCGCCGACGCGGCGCTGCAAAGGCTCGAAGTCGACGGACGCGGCCTCGACGCAATGGATCGCCGTTATTTGCTGTGCATCGGCAAGAATTACGGCGGCGGTCCGGTGGGCGCCGAAACCGTCGCTGCCGCGCTCGGCGAGGAACGCGACGTCATCGAGGATGTGATCGAGCCGTATCTCGTGCAGCAGGGCCTCGTCCATCGTACACCGCGCGGCCGCATGCTGAGCGATGCCGGGTTTCTCTATCTCGATCTCAAGCCAGTACGCCCCAAGGGCGCGCAGCTCGACCTGCTCGGTGCCAAGAATGGCGAGGAGGAGCCGGGGTGAATCTGCCGCGCGAAGGCCGCCTTGCCGACGGCATCCATCTTTTCCCGGTGCACGTCTATTATGAGGACACCGACGCCGGCGGCGTCGTCTATTACGCCAACTATCTCAAATTCGCTGAACGCGCCCGCAGCGAGGCGATCCGCGCTTTGGGCGCGTCGCATGGGCGGCTGCGCGACGAATCCGGCATCGTCCTCGCTGTGCACAAGCTCGCGGCCGAGTATCTCATGCCGGCGCGGCTCGACGACGAGCTCATCGTTCATACCCGCGTACTCGGCGCCAGCGGCGCCGCCATCGAACTCGAGCAGACGATCACGCGCGCCAGCACGCGCGTTTTCGCTATGACCTGCACCGTCGTCTGCGTCGCCAAGAGCGGCCGGCCGACGCGCTTGCCGTCGCCGCTTGCGGCCGCGGTTGCACAATTCGACCCTCAAACCTCTCCAACTCCGAAGGTGATCAAAGCCAATGGCCGGTAACGTCATCGACAACGCCGTCAACACGCTCGCGAGCCCGCCGGCGCCCATCGACCAGATGGCGCTCGCTGGCTCGGCGGCGCCGCACGATCTTTCGATGTTCGCCTTGTTCATGCAGGCGGACACGATCGTCAAGCTCGTGCTCTTCCTTCTGCTGGCGGCCTCGTTCTGGTCGTGGGCGGTGATCTTCGACAAGACGAGCAAGTTGCGGCGGCTGCATCGTGACGCCGAGGAATTCGAGGAGAGCTTCTGGTCGGGCGGTTCGCTCGACGATCTTTACGAGCGTGTTGGCGAGCGGCCGGAGGATCCGATGTCCGCGGTCTTCGCCGCCGCGATGCGCGAATGGCGGCGCAGCGTCGCCAAGGGCCTGATCGAAAGCACCAGCATGCGCGCCAACCTCAAAGAACGCGTCGAGCGCGTCATGCAGATAACGCTCGGCCGCGAGATGGATCGGCTCGAACGCTACATGCCGTTCCTCGCCACCGTCGGCTCGACCGCGCCGTTCGTCGGCCTATTCGGCACGGTGTGGGGCATCATGAACAGCTTCCAGGCGATCGCCGCGGTCAAGAACACCAGCCTGGCGGTTGTGGCGCCCGGCATCGCCGAATCGCTGTTTGCGACCGCTCTCGGCCTGGTGGCGGCGATTCCGGCGGTCGTTGCCTATAACAAATTCTCGACCGATTTCAGCCGCTACGCCAGCCGGCTGCAGGCCTTCGCCACCGAGTTCAGCGCCATCCTGTCGCGCCAGCTCGACGAGAAGGTTCACTGACATGGCGACGACGCTCCCGGGACCGCGTGACGTGGGCTCGCGCTCAGCGCGCTACCGGCCGATGTCGGAGATCAACGTGACGCCGATGGTCGACGTCATGCTGGTGCTGCTGGTCATCTTCATGGTGACGGCGCCGCTGCTGACCGTCGGCGTGCCCGTCGACCTGCCGCAAACTCAGGCGCCAGCCATCAACGAACCGAAGGAACCGCTGGTCATCACCATCGATTCTAAAGGTGGTGTCTATCTGCAGAACAATCAGATCGACCCCAAGGACCTCGGGCCACGGCTGGTGGCGGTCACCAACAACAATCCAAACGCCACGATCTATGTGCGTGGCGACCGGGCGATCGATTACGGCCGGGTACT
>JBAVMB010000470.1:0-2576 GCA_049689615.1 Allostellaceae bacterium | reverse complement strand
CCGTGGCGCAGCGCGCGCATCGCCGTGCCGTGGCCGCCATGCGTCAGGATCATCGCCGCGCGCGGCATCAGCGCGTCGTGCGACGCGTAGCGCAGCACCGCGGCATTTGGTGGCGCCTTGAGGTCGGCGGGATCGACGATATCGCCGGTAGTGGCGACGACATGCACCGGCAAGCGGCCGAGCGCGTCGAGTGCGCGTTGCAGCATCGCCGGCGAACGCTGCTCGGTGACCGTGCTGAAACTCAACAGCACCAGCGGCGTTGGATCATCCGCCGGCCATGGCAACTGCGGCACGACGGCCCGTGTCTCTTCGAGCAAGACGGGCGCGCCGTGATGCAGATTGGCAAGCGGCGTCGCGCCCGCGCCATCGAACACGGCGAGCGTGTTGGCGTGTACCAGGTCGCGCGCGCCCCACAGCTCTTCGATCGGCGGCAGCTTGGCAAAGCCCGCTTGCGCGCGGCCTTCGCTCTGGCGGTTCAAATTGGCCTTCCAGGCGTCGTACATGCGGCGGACGAAGGTATGCACGACGATCGCGGTCGGCGCGGTGAATTGCGGCGCGACGCTGAGCGCGGCGCCGAACATTGCGTCGATGACGATGACGTCGGGCGCTTCCTCGCGCACAACCGACACCAGCTCGTCGGCGACCGCCGGCGAGCCGAGATAGCTGAAGATGCGGGCGAGGGGATGCCAAGCGAACCGCTCGATCAGCGCATAAGCCTGGGTCAGCTCGCGCGTACCGAGGCCGGCGGCGCGCACGCGTCCGATCATCTCGGGCCGGCCGGCGAAGACAACGTCGTGGCCGCGCGCGTGCAGCGCTCGGCCGATACCGAGGCTCGGCGGCAGGTTGCCGCCGCCGTCCCAACACGCCCACAGGATTTTGCTCATGGCGACCCTCCGTCAGATCAGAGCGGAAATCATCCGGACAATCACACGCTCGGCGTCGCGGCGCGCGAGCTTGGCGTCGCGCCGCAGCAGCTTCCAGGCATAGACGTCGGTGGTGATGACGAGCGCGCGTAATAGATCGTGCCGCGCACTGTTGCGGCGCTTCTGCAATTGCGGCGCGAACACCGTCTCGACCCATTGGCGATGCGCCTTGCGGCCGAGATCGACTTTCGGCGTGAGCGCCGGATGGCGCAGCTCGTCGGCGAGATATTGGATGACGCGATCGCCGATCATCTCATAGTCGTCGTAGAGCGCCACCACCGCCGCGTGGGTATCGCCCGGCGGCGAAGCGCGCCGCGGCCGATTGGCGGCGGCATCCATCATCATCGCGTAGAGCGCGTCCTTGCTGCCGTAGGCGCGCAGCACGGTCTGCACGGTCACGCCAGCGCGACGCGCGACTTCGTCGAGCGTAAAATCGAACAGCTGCGCCGTGTGCAGCGCGAGCGCCGCCTCGTGGATGCGCTCCTTGGTCGCCGCCGCCTGCGCCGCGCGGCGTTCCATCGAATAGCGCCGCTTGGGTCGGCGCCTGCCGGCGGCGGGCATCGCCGGCGCAACGCCGGCTAATGCGCGCGCCGGCAGCACCGTCATTTCGCCGGCTCGGCTGGCGGCTTCGGCAGGTTGTTGTAGACGTCGGCCGGCTGCACCGACATCACGAACACCGTCGCCTTCTCGGTCGGGCCGAACGGACCGGGCACTTCGTAGTGCACCGGCGGCAGGCTGCGGAGATAGGCAACGATCGCCAGCACGTCGGCGTGCGTCAGGTGCGAAAACGCCTGGTACGGCATGATGGGAGCCAGCATGCGGCCGTCCGGTCGTTTACCGGTCGTCAGAACGGTAACGATCTGCTGCGTCGTCCACTTGCCCAGTCCGAATTCCTTGTCGGGCGTCAGATTGGCGCCGACGAAGACACCAAGCCCGGGAATGGCGAAGCCGACATCGGAGCCGCCGAGCGTCCGCTTCATATCGGGCTTGCCGAAGAAGCTGCCCGGCGTGTGACAATCGTTGCAGCCGCCAAGCGTCACTAAATACTTGCCGCGCGCGACCTGGCTGTCGGCGGCGTGCGCCGTGGTTGCGCAGGCGGCGGCCAGCAACAGGCCGAGCGCCAAACTCGTCCATTTCGCGTACTTCGAATTCATCGTACCCCCCTTGCCAAAGACCGTACGCGATCAGAGCATCACGGAATTATATTCATGTCAATCTGGTTAAAATGAATAGCCCACGGCGGCGGAAGTGTCACAGAATCGAACACCGAAAAGAACGCGGCAGCCGGGCGGGGGGAACCCGGCCGCCACGTGCTCTTGCCGAAGCCGATCAGCCCACCGAGGGCGTCGGCGCGTCGTAAGGACCGGTGCCGTTGAACAGGAAACTGGGCGCGGCTGACGAGCCCTGACACATCTGCGGATTGGCATCGTCGGCCCGGGCGTGCTCGGTGAGCGGCGCCGCCAGCAAAGCGGCCAGAGTGAGCGCGCGCAAAATCGAGTGCTTACGCATGAAAGGTCTCCTTCGGGTCTTGGATCGAAGCGGCGGGGATCGCCGTTCTCATGCCGACAAGACCGCGCGCGCGGCCGGTTTATTTGCGCCGGGATGCGGAAATATTTTTCGGCCGCCGCGAATAAACCGCGACCGGCTTCGATC